>JAEDJU010000156.1 GCA_016296195.1 Candidatus Methanomethylophilaceae archaeon
GCCCGCGTACCTGTCTGTACTGTATTGCGCAAGCGTACGGGAACTCAGGCACGCTGTCAACCACTTTTCCATTTCTATTATGTGGCCGAGAGGCTTTTCATTCCCACAGATCGATCGGATATCACCGTCTCCGATTCGATCCGATAAATCCACAATGGTTCCATGATCCCATCGGGATCTTTTATCAAAGGACTGATACCGAAATGCGATCACCGCATCTCACCGATAACCGATGTGTCAAAGACGGGTGAATCCGAACGATATGTCCGACGATCACCCATATCAGAAACAACGATGAAGAACAAGATGTCGGCAGACCCCGGGAAAGCCCCGGGGAATGCCTTGAATGTTTTATCCCGACGATCAGAAGTCGGACAGCTTCACGAGCCTGTCCCACCTTCTGTCGACCTCGGCCTGGATGGACTCCACGACGGGTGCCCACTTCTCCTGCTGGAGGTGCTTGAACCTTCCCTGGGAGTTAATCCAGTCCGTGACGGGCTTCCTCTCGGCCTTTCCGGAGGCGATCCTAGCGGACTCGGCGGTCAGGGAGTACTGTCCGTCGACGACCTCGTACAGGGGCCAGACACAGGTCTCCACTGCCAGCTTGGCGATGGAGATGGTCTCGTCGGAGGGGAACCTCCATCCCCTGGGGCAGGGCGAGATCGCGTTGATGAAACTGGGTCCATCCACAGCGAATCCCTTCTGGGCCTTGGTCACGGTGTCCCTCCAGTTGTGGGGGGAGACCTGGGCGACGTAGGGGATGTTGTGGGCGATCATGACCTCGGTCATGTCCTTGGAGAACTCCTTCTTTCCGGGTGAGACGGATCCCGCCCAGGATGTGGTTGTGGATGCTCCGGTGGGGGTCGCGGAGGACCTCTGGATTCCGGTGTTCATGTACGCCTCGTTGTTGAGACAGACGTACATCATCCTGTGTCCCCTCTCCATGGCTCCGGACAGTGCCTGCAGACCGATGTCGTAGGTTGCTCCGTCTCCGGCGAAGTTGACGAACTTGATGTTCTCCTCGACCTTTCCCTTCTTCTTCAGTGCGTTGTAGGCGGTCTCGAGACCGGCACAGGTTGCCGCTCCGTTTCCGAAGGCGGTGTGGATGAAGGGTGTGTTCCAAGCGGTGTAGGGGAAGATTGTGGTGGAGACCTCGAAGCATCCGGTGGATGCGGAGACCGCCACGTGGTCCTCGGTTCCCATGAGGATCTGCTTGGCGATGATGGACTCCGCACATCCGGCGCAGAGCCTGTGTCCGCTTGCGAGTCTGACGGGTATCTTGTTCAGGTCCTTGAGTGTGAGAGATGTCATGCCTTCACCCCCAGATAGGTGATCTTGTTAGCCTTGCCCTCGGAGATCTCCTCCATCATCTTCTTGAATCCGGCGACGGTGGCGTCCGCTCCTCCGAGTCCGTAGATGACGTTGTACATCTTGGGCAGCTGCTCGAGCTCCGCGGCCGCGGTGACGACCTCGGGGAACATGGGTCCGTAGGCTCCGATGCTCAGGTGCTTGTCGAAGACTGCGACTCCCTTCTTTCCCTTCATGAGCTTGGCGAGTGCGGCCTCGGGCCAGGGCCTGTAGACACGGGGCATGGCGCAACCGACCTTGATTCCCTCTGCACGGAGGGCATCGACGGTGGCCTTCATGGTTCCGTAGGAGGAACCGAGGATGATGGCAACGTAGTCTGCATCATCGCACATGTACTCCTCGACGAGGTGGTACTCCCTTCCGGTGAGCTCCTTGAACTCGGCGAAGACCTCCTCCGCGACCTCCAGTGCCTTCTCCATCGCGAGGACGGACTGGTACTTGTGGGGGTAGTAGAAGTCGGGTCCGTCCATGTTTCCGTGGGAGACCGGGTGCTTGACGTCGAGCAGGGGGTAGATGGGCTCGAACTCGCCGACGAACTTCTTCACATCGGCGGTCTCGATGACGGACATCCTCTCGATCGCATGGGTCAGGATGAATCCGTCCAGGTTGACCATGATGGGCAGCTGGACCTCGGGGTGCTCCGCGATCCTGGGTGCGATGATGGAGTTGTCGTATGCCTCCTGGACGTTCTCGGAGAAGAGCATGACCCATCCGCAGTCGCGGGCGGACATGGCGTCTCCGTGGTCGTTGTTGATGTTGATGGGTCCGCTGACGGCCCTGTTGGCGACTGCCATGACGAGGGGTGTCCTCATGGCCGCGGTGATGGGGAGCATCTCCCACATGTAGGCGAGTCCCTGGGATGCTGTGGCGGTGAACGTCCTGGCTCCGGCGGACTCGGATGCGGTACAGAGGGTGAGTGCGGAGTGCTCGGACTCGACACAGACGAACTCAGTGGTGACCTCGCCGTTGGCGACGTACTCCGCGAACTTCTCGACGATGATTGTCTGGGGTGTGATGGGGTACGCTGCGCACACATCGGGATCGATCTGCTTCCATGCGAGTGCGACTGCGTTGTCTCCGTTGATTGCGATGTCGTGTGCCAAAATCACTCCTCCTTCATTGTGATGGCCTTCTTGGGGCAGACCTTGGCGCAGATTCCGCAGCCCTTGCAGTGGCTCATCTTGATACCGGACATCCTTCCGTCCCTGAACACAATACTGTTGTCGGGGCAGTAGATCCAGCATGTCATGCAGTCGATGCACTGGTCCTGGTTGACCACGGGGACGAAGCTTCTCCAGTCTCCGGTGAAGAACTTCTCGGAGTTTCCTGCCTGGATGATGCGTCCTCCGACCACCAGGTCCTTGATGTTTGCCATTGCCATTCACTGCACCTCCTTGTATCCCCTCTTGAGGGCTGAAAGATTCTTGACGATGACCTTGTCCGAGAGCTTTCCCGTGAACTTGGTCGTGATCTGGTCCTCGAGCATGTCGTAGGGGACGAGCTCCCTGACCTTGATGAGGGCACCGAGCATGACGGTGTTGACCATGGGCTTCCCGATCTCCTCGATGGAGATCTTGATGGCGTCCAGGGTGTGGCACTCGGCCTCGATGCCGAGGGCGTCCTGGAGCTCCTTGGGGGAGCCTGCGTAGTTGGCGAGGATGACGGAATCCTTCTTGATTCCCTTCGCGACGTCGACCTTTCCAACGAGTGTTCCGTCCATGATGACGACGATGTCGGGCTCGTAGACCTGGCTGTGGACCCTGACGGGGGTCTCGGAGATCCTGGTGAATCCCCTGATGGGTGCTCCCATCCTCTCGGGTCCGAACTCCGGGAATGCCTTGACGTACTTTCCTGCGGCGATGGCGGTCTCGGCGAGGATCTCGTTCGCGGTGACGAGACCCTGACCTCCCCTGCCGTGCCAACATATTTCGATGTCCATAAGTACCACTAAACCCCCGTATAACTACCGTCATTTAAACCCTTTGTATTCTACGGGGTCCAAAATATCGGATATAGAAGTTTGAGAGCCATTTTTTGATGTGTTTCGAAGAAAAATCTACGGAATTCGTAGGAATTTTAAGGAATCCGTAGAATAGTGGACGTTGGATGGATGATGGATGCTTCTCACGAACCTTAGAAATAGTGGTGGATGCCCCTAATATTCATATTATATTGGAGACGGA
>JAEDJU010000157.1 GCA_016296195.1 Candidatus Methanomethylophilaceae archaeon
AAAGCTGACGCTACCTTTACGGTTTCGGTGGATGTATACGATCCCGCCAAGGAACAAACCGAGGAAGAATTCCGCATCAGCGTTTTCTGGGGACCGACATGGGACTACACCAACGAGGAACAGTATGATCTGCTCGCCGATGCGGGCATCATGGACACGGGACTTCCCGAGAGGATCGCGATCGGGTGCATCGATGCCGCCGGCGGAAGCATGGACATGAACGCACTGGCAGATGCGATGCCCGGAGGGGCGGACAAGATCGCGGTCGGATGGCTCAAGAGGAAGAATCTGGCGGACATAGTCAAAGACGGTGATTCCAAGAAACTGGTGCTCACCGACAACGGACGTGCGACACTCTCCGCAGAGATGCCCGACGAGGCCCTCCTGAAGAGGATGGCCCAGGGTCCCGTTCCGGAGAAGGATGCCGACGCCAAGGTCGTGAAGGACCTCAAGGGACGTCAGGGCATGATCGGCGAGAAGGTCGTCACCGAGAGGGAGATCTCGCTCACAGACCTCGGAAAGGAGGCCGCAGCATCCGGAATCGAGCTGAAGCCTCAGGTCACCGACGTCACCGACCGTCTCATCCAGAGTGGTGAGTGGAAGGATGCCGAGTTCAGGAAGTACGACATCCAGACCTTCGCACCCACCGTCACCCCTGCGAAGAAGCACCCCCTGTCCAGGCTTGGAGCCCAGGTCAGGAGGTTGTTCACCGACATGGGATTCACCGAGATGTCCTCTGAGTACGTCCAGCCCGCATTCTGGAACCTCGACATCCTGTACACCCCCCAGGACCACCCTGCCAGGGACCTCCAGGACACGTTCTACCTCGAGAACCCCCCATCCATCCACGTCGATGATGAGGAGCTCGTGGAGATGGTCAGGAACATCCATGAGAACGGAGGGGACACCGGATCCACCGGATGGGGAGGAACATGGTCCAGGGAGAAGGCCGAGTCGGCACTGCTCAGGACCCACAGCACCGTCAGCAGTATCAAGTACATCGCGGAGCACCCCGATGCACCCAGGAAGGCGTTCTCCATCTCCAGGATCTTCAGGAAGGAGTCCATCGATGCCACCCATCTGCCGGAGTTCACCCAGATCGAGGGTATCGTCATCGACGACAACGCCGATTTCAACATGCTGATCTCCATAATCAGGGAGTTCTACGCCAGGATGGGATTCGATCAGATCCGCATCCGTCCCGCATACTTCCCATACACGGAACCCTCCCTCGAATTGGAGGTCTTCTTCAACGGAAAGTGGATGGAGCTCGGAGGTGCCGGTATCTTCAGGCCCGAGGTCGTCGCACCCTTCGGTGTTACGAGTCCCGTCCTCGCATGGGGATTCGGATTCGAGAGACTCGCCATGCTCAAGTGGAACATCAAGGACATCAGGGACCTGTACATCTCAGATCTGGACAACCTGAAGTCCAACACAATCCTCTGAAACCTCACCGCGGGTTATGCGGTCCCTCACGGCCGCGACCCGCTCACACATCCTTCTGTTCCTGGTTATCCTGCTGACCATCTCCAGGATGGCATCCGCCTCCTCGAAGCATCCGAGTTCCATGGCGCATTCCGCATCCAGTGCCAATGCCTCATCGAGACGGAACACGCATCCCTCCTCCACGAGTGCCTTCCTCGCCTTCGCCAGGAACACCCTGCCCTCTGCCGGCCTCCCTGCCGCCAGCATGCATTTGCCCAGGGCGATGGCCGACGGGGAATCCCCGTTGTAGCATTCCAGTGCCATGGAGAGGGCCCTGTCGACGAGACCCTCCTTCAGTGTGATCTCCGCCATGAGGGCATCCCTCCGTGTGCTCCCCTCCGTCATCTTGGACGAGAGTCTCTCCGCGGTTTCCAGGTCATCCAGTTCCATGGCTATCCTCGATGCCGTCTCCAGGAGGACCTGGTCATCGCACCCCTCGCACAGGTCATCGGCGATCTCGACCATCCATCCCTCCGGGGATTCCATGAATTCGAACCTTCCCCTAACGAACAGTCTCCTGGCCTCCCTCATCCTTCCGGCACCCATGAGGTGGCGGATCCTCTCCCCGAGGTCGGCCCCGTTGTCCGTGCACCAATCCGCGGCCAGGCTGTGCCATCTGCGCAGGGTGTCCTCATCGGCGAGGGCCAGGATCCTCTGCCTGGTGGAGTCCTTGATCAGCACATCCCCGCTGAGGTCGAACGGTAGAAGAGGGTGCTCCCCTTCGGGCAGACTGGTCCTGCTGACCTTTCCGTCTATGAGGCATATGGATCCTATCATGTCCCTCTCTTCCAGGTCCAGGCTCTCGAAGACTTCCGAACTGCAGTGGTTTATGTCCGGTCCGGGCGAGATGTCGTCGGGATCCATACCCTTGGCTCTGAGGTCCCTCTTCAGCTCCTCCTTCTCCACCCTCCCGCGTCCGGTCAGGAAGTATATCCTGCGTTTGTTCTTGCTTTTGGACCCGAGTATGGTGGCCGTGCGGTACTCCACCAACCCTTCCTCCTCCATGCGGTTGAGGATGAGCGATGAGTAGGCACGGGTTATGTTGAGGGCTATCGCGATGCCATCCTGTGTGATCTCGAACGGGGCTCCGTAAGCCATCCCGCGGTCGAGATAATCGTATTTCGAGAGGTATAGCATGATCCTCCCGCGAAGAGTGACCTTGTCCATGGACGGTCCTCGATGTCCTGGTTTAAAATGATGGACCTTTTGCATACATTCTGTGGTTGTAAGATCGGAACGTGGAACAGGATGAAATATGCCGGCGGTATCGTCCCTTTCATGTCGAGACTCCTCGTATGCAGTGAACCTGACCTTCCCTCGGTCAACATGAGGGAATCCCTTCTGTCCTTCCACGGATGGGAGGATCTGGGTGACGACGGTACCAACAGATATCTGGCATACGGGGACACGTTCATGGTTTCGATACCCGACCTGCACATCTATCACGAGGATATCGATTCGATGGTCCGTGACTTCGGCATCGATCCTGACGAGGTCATCTTCATGTCCAAGCATTCCGCCAAGAGCGGTAGGCCGGCACTGACGGCACATCCCATCGGGAACTACCATGAGAACGAGTTCGGAGGGAGGGCGGAGACTTTGGTCAAAGCCGCACCGGCGACCATGACCGATGCCCTCAGACGCATCCTCGCCTACAACGACATGGAGGACACGCAGACGTGTTTCGAGGTTACCCACCATGGCCCCTGGTTGGACAAGCCCACCTTCTTCATAGAGGTGGGAAGCGAGGAGACGCATTGGGGGAACAAGCACGCCGCGGAGATACTGGCACATGTCATCGAGGATCTGGACCCGCACCCGGAGTATCCGTCGTTGGTGGGATTGGGTGGCGGACATTATGCACCCCGTTTCACGGAGGTCGCATCGAAGTATCAGGCCAACTTCGGGCATATGATACCCAACTATCAGATCGAGAACAGGGATGATGAGGACATTGTCCGTATGCTCAGGGATGCATGTGCGGCCACGGACACTAAGCTCGTGTACCTTCACAGGAAATCGATGAAGAAGCCCGAGGAGAGGCGGATGTCCGACCTCATAGCCT
>JAEDJU010000011.1 GCA_016296195.1 Candidatus Methanomethylophilaceae archaeon
CACCAAGGCCAAGTTCAAGAACAAGAGGATCCAGGTCCGTGTCATCCAGGACTGATGGAAGACTGGACCTTCCCGACATCCTGTCACTTTCCAGGATGGTCGGGTCGGTCCTACTCCTCTTCACAACCCCGTTATCCCTTCTCTTCCTGATAGTGTACGCGTACTGTTGCGTTACCGATGTCCTGGACGGTTTCCTCGCCAGACGCTCCGGGACAAATGACCGCACCGGACAGATACTGGACAGCACCGCGGACATAGTTCTCACCATATGTCTCCTGGCATGCCTCATCCCGTTCCTCCCGTGGGAGTCATGGATGATCACATGGATCGCAGTCATAGCGGTGATAAGGATCGTGTCCCTCGGCATCGGTGTCGCCCGCTTCGGACAGGTCGCGTTGCTGCACACATACGGCAACAAGCTGTCTGCCCTCATGAGGTACATAGCACCGTTCATCCTGACGATGGTGGACCTGGGCGACCTCATGCTCGTGCTGTGCACCATCACGACCATCACATCACTGGAGGACCTGGCCATCAACCTCGGATCGAAGGAGATGGACAGCGATGTACGGTCCATATTCTCATGCGGTTGGAGAGACCGTTCCTGATTCCTTTGGGAATACGACCGCTTTTATCCTTGCTCCGACTCATCCTCCATGGAGACATGACCATGAGGGTGTTCGTGTACAACATGAGGGAATTCGATGAACTCGCCTATTTCGAGGAGTTCACCCGTGAACTGGGTTTGGAGATGGGATACACCGAGGAGTCACCCACCATCGACAACTGCCACCTGGCCGACGGAAGCGATTTCATCTCCATCATCACGACACCGATAACCGCGGAGATGATCGACCGTTTCATGGAAGGGGGCGTCCGCATGATCTCCACCCGCACCATCGGATTCGACCACATCGACCTGAAGCATGCCGAGGAGAAGGGGATGGTGGTCACCCATGTGACCTACGATCCGGAGGGCGTCGCCGAGTACAACGTGATGATGATACTGGCGGCGATCAGGAACCTCAGGTACATAGGGATCAGGAATGAGAGGAACGACTTCACCCTGGAGGGACTCATCGGAAGGAAGCTCAGCGACCTGACCGTAGGTGTCATCGGTGCGGGGAGGATCGGAAGATCCGTGATGAGGGACCTGTCCGGATTCGGATGCAGGATCGTCTACTGCAATCGCAGTCCGTCACCCGAGGCCGACAGGTACGCGGAGAGGATGGAGCTCGATGAACTCCTGAGGGTCAGCGATGTCATCTCACCGCATCTCGAGCTCAACGATTCCACACGCCACATCATCGGAAGGGATGCATTCGCAAAGATGAAGGACGGAGTCTACATCGTGAACACCGCCAGGGGACCGCTCATCGACACCGATGCGTTGATCGAGAACCTCGAGAACGGAAAGGTCGCGGGTGCGGCGTTGGATGTCGTCGAAGGGGAGTTCGGACTCTACTACAACGACTGCAGGGGGATGGACCTCTCCGAAACATACATGGACAGACTCAGGAGGATGGACAACGTCCTGATCACACATCACATGGCGTTCTACTACGACGCCGCTGTGAGGAACATGGTGCACAACTCCCTCCTCGGGATGAGGAGAATGGCCGACAATGAGGAGATCCCGTACCGTCTCGTCTGACTGGGACGGTGCATCTCCGACTCCAACCCTACTTCTGAAAAGCTGTATTTACGGGTTTTTCTTTCAGTTTCGTTGTTTTACGAAGCCGAAACGTCAGTTTTAAATCCATTCCCGACAGAATCATCACCCAGAGTCTGCGAGTGAGGCCAACACCCTAAGGGGAGTACCGGCAGCGCAAACCCTGAAACGAAGGAAGTGACACGTATGGGAAAAATGGCAGATGCAAAGGCAAAGAGAAAAGAGAGGAAGGCAGCAAGGGAGCAGAGACACGAGGCCAGGGAGAAAGCCGGGTCCGCATAATGCCCCTTGAGCCTTCGGCTCGAGTCTCAACCCTTTCCCCCCGTCTCCGACGGGGGTCTAACCTTCTGATATGAGTTAAGAGAACCCTGTGGGATCACAGGGATGTTTTCGGGGCCGGCCGGAGCCGACCCTTGGAGTTTCACTGCTCGATCAGGATCAGGACGTTTCCGACCTGGATGGTCTGAACGGCCTTTCCGTCGAGCATCAGGCGCTTGTCGAGCTCGAAGAACTCCGCACCGACGGAGACCTTCTCACCGTCGACGTCGATCTCGACGGCACCATCGGCGAGCTGTGCCGCGACATCCGCGACGGACATGGCGTTGATGCCGGCGACGATGGCCTTTGCCTGTGCCTTGAACGCGGGTCCGAGCTTGGCGTGGACCGGCTTGACACCGACGACCTCCTCGGTCAGTTTGGCCTCGGGTGCGATCCTCAGCTCCTTCGCCTTGGTGGTCTCCACGATGTCGTCCTTGGCGGACTCCAGCTTGGATGCGTCGGCACCGACGAGCTCGATCATGGACAGCTCGGCGTTGAGTGCGACCTTGTTCTCGCTCTTCCATGCACGGATTGCAGCGAGGACGTCCTTGAGGACCTCTCCCGCATCCTCCGCGGAATCATCTGTGAACAGGGGTGCGGGCCAGGCTGTGAGGTGGATGCTCCTGCATCCGTCGATGGCCTTGAAGTGCTCCTGGTAGACGTCCTCGGTGACGTGGGGCATGAACGGTGCCAGCATCTTGATGCTTCCGAGGAAGACGTTGTACAGGGTCCACTTGACCGCATCGTCGCTCCTGGCCTTGACCATCTCGACGTAGTTGTCGGCGAACTCGTGCCAGATGAATCCCTCGACCTCCTTCATGGCCTTGTCGAACTCGTACTGCTCCAGATGGGCTGTCACGGATGCGAGGACCTTGGAGTACCTGCTGACGATCCACCTGTCGGATGTCCTGAGGGCGGGCTGCTCCTTGGGGACATCGTTGAAGAACCTGCTCACGAACTGACCGAGGTTGAAGACCTTGTTGCAGAGCTTCCTTCCGCGGATGACGTCCTTCTCCCTGAAGGCGTGGTCGATTCCCAGGGAGCATGTGGCGGCGTAGTACCTGAGTGCGTCGGCTCCGTAGTTCTGGAGGATCGGGATGGGATCGATGACGTTTCCGATGGATGAGTGCATGGGGGTTCCGTCGGGTGCCATGATGAATCCGTGGATCATGATGTTCTCCCAGGGGATTGACTCCTCGATCTGCTCCGCCCTGAGGATGGAGTAGAACGCCCAGGTCCTGATGATGTCGTGGGACTGGGGCCTGAGTGTCATGGGGAACAGCTTCTTGTGCATCTCCTCGTCCCTTCCCCAGAAGGTGTTGTACAGGGAGGAACCAGAGGAATCCATCCATGTGTCGAAGACATCGGTGCATCCGATCAGCTTTCCGCCGCACTTGGGACATCTCTCCACGGGGGGAGCATCCAGTGTGGGGTCGACATAGCACTGCTCCTCCGTGGCGCAGACCGCGTGTCCGCACTCCTCGCACTCCCAGATGGGGATGGGGGTTGCGAAGACCCTCTGCCTGCTGAGGACCCAGTCCCACTCGAGGGAGTTGGTCCAGTCCTCGAGCCTGATCTTCATGAACTCGGGGAACCAGTTGATCTCCTCGGCCCTCTTGAGGATGGCGTCCTTGAATGTGGTGGTCTTGAGGAACCACTGGGGGACCTGGAGGAACTCGATGGGGGTGTGGCATCTCCAGCAGATGGAGACCTGCTGGGGGTTGTCCTCCTGCTTGACGAGGATACCGGCGGCGCGGAGGTCCTCGATGGAGGCCTCCCTGGCCTCGAGGACGGTCATTCCGGCGTACTTTCCGGCGAGCTCGGTCATCCTTCCGGCCTCGTCGATTCCCTTCTCCATCTCGAAGTGGTACTTCATGACCCACTCGAGATCGTCCTTGTCACCGATGGTGCAGATCATCACGTTTCCGGTTCCGTAGTCCAGCTGGACCTTGGGATCGGAGATGACCTTGACCCTCCTTCCGAACAGGGGGGTGATGAGCTCCTTTCCGACCAGATGGGCCTTCTCCTTGTCGTCGGGGTGGACGGCGACCGCTTTACAGGTGCACAGGAGCTCGGGCCTGGTGGTGGCGATGAGCATGTAGTCGTCGGCATCGGAGTCGGCGACCTGGAACTTGATGTAGTTGAGCTTGTTGACGTTGTCCCTGTACTCGACCTCCGCATCCGCGAGGGCGGTCATACATCCGGGACACCAGTTGACGGGGAAGTTCGCCTTGTAGACGAGTCCCCTGTTGAACAGGTTGACGAAGGAGAGCTGGGTGATCCTCCTGTAGTAGGGGGCATCCGTCTGGTAGTAGATGCTGGGGTCCATGGACTCTCCGAGCATCTCGAAATCCTTGGTCATCTGCTCGATGAAGCCGTTGGCGTACTCCTCACAGAGTCTCCTGTACTCCTGCCTGGGGGTGTCCAGCTTCGTGATGTGGTGCTTCTTCTCGACCTTGACCTCGATGGGGGTACCGTTGACATCGAAGCACAGGGGGAAGAACACGTTGTAGCCGCTCATCCTCCTGAAACGGGCGGCGAAGTCGATCAGGGAGTATCCGGTGGCGTGTCCGAGGTGGAGGGGACCGGATGTGTACCTGGGGGGATTGTCGATGCTGTACACCGGCTTGTCGGAGTCGGGGTCGAAGCGGTAGACCGCATCGTTCCTCCACATCTCCTGCCAGCGTTTCTCTATGGAAGATGAATCGTACTGTGCCATGGCTAACGGGTGCGTGTAGTTTAAGAGTATATTTATATCAATCGCGCACGCGCACGAGCACGGGAATCCAAGTCCCGGAGAAGAACGGGTGGGAATGGAGCGTGCAGATCGTGTGAATGTCCTTCCGACCCTCCAGACAACATACCCAGACCTTAGCGTGAGGGGTATCTCCCGTTTATAAAGGATGCACGAAAATGAAAAGTTGAAAGAGCAAAAAGTGCACGAATCTGAAAAGTTCAGAACCTGTTTTCTGCACGAAAATGAAAAGTCGGCAACCCTTGGAAACATCTCACCAAAGGTCTCCACCTGCCTTTCAACATCATATTTATACATCTAAATCTATCAATGTGAATAATGAAAGACTACAGAAAGTACTCGGACATCATGAAGGCCCTGTCGGACACCAACAGACTGGCCATCATGGACATGCTGTCGGAGAAGGAACTGTGCGCATGCAAGATACTCGAGGCACTGAGGATCTCGCAGCCCACCCTCTCCCACCACATGAGGTACCTTTGCGACACCGGACTGGTGGACAGCCGCAAGGTCGAGAAATGGACTTACTACAAACTGAACACGACCGCATTGAACGACCTCAGGGAATTCCTCGACGACCTCCATGCAACAGCCGTCCCGGTCGATCCCGAATCCATCAAATCCGATGTCAGGGACTACTACGGAAAGGAGCTCAAGAGCAAGGATGACCTGAAGACCAGCGCGTGCTGCTGCTCCGGCGGAATGTCGCAGGAGGCGAAGGCGGTGCTCCCGCTGATCGATGACGAGATCCTCGACAGGTTCTACGGCTGCGGATCCCCCATACCCCCGCTTCTGAACGGCATGACAGTCCTAGACCTCGGTTGCGGTACCGGCAGGGATGTGTACATCGCATCCAAGCTAGTGGGGGAGACGGGACGTGTCATCGGCGTGGACATGACCCCTGAACAGCTGGAGGTCGCCAGGAAACACATCGACAGCCAGATGGAGAGGTTCGGATACTCCGAACCCAACGTAGAGTTCATCCAGGGCTACATCGAGGACCTGAGATCCCTTGGCATAGAGGACGGTTCCGTGGATGTGGTCATCTCCAACTGCGTCATCAACCTCTCACCCGAGAAGGAGAGGATATTCTCGGAGATACACAGGGTCCTCAGGAAGGGAGGGGAACTGTACTTCTCCGATGTCTTCTGCGACAGGAGGATCTCCGATGAGGCATACAGCGATCCCGTCATCCACGGGGAGTGCCTTGGCGGTGCCATGTACGTGGAGGACTTCCGCAGGATGATGAGGAAGGTCGGATTCGAGGACTTCAGGTACACATCCGTCTCGGACATAACGATCGAAGATGGGAGGATTAAGGAGGTCCTTGGTGATGCGGAATTCACCTCACGCACGGTCAGGGCGTTCAAGCTGGACGACCTGGAGGACATCTGCGAGGATTACGGACAATCCGCCACATACGACGGTTCCATCCCCTGTTGTCCCGACCACTTCGACCTGGACGACCACCATCGCTTCATCAAAGGTGAACCGATGAGGGTCTGCGGCAACACGGCGGCCATGGTTTCGGAGACCCGTTACGGTTCCGCATTCGTCATAGACGGTGATAGGAAGGTCCACTACGGGAAGTTCAGGAACTGCGGAGGGGAACAGCCGAAGGATGAGAAGAAGGATGCCGGCGGTTCCTGCTGCTGCAACTGCTGTTGAGAACAGATACCCGGCGGTCGGAGACGGCCGTCGGGAAACATCTTCAAAACGATCGTAACGGGTTTGGGATGGAGGGCCGGAGCCCTCCGGGATCACTTCTTCCTCTTGCGGAAGGTGACCTTGGAATCCTTCATGTTGACGACCTGGTCCTCCATCTTAGTGATGAGGTCCGCGGCGGTCTTCGTCAGGTCCCAGCCCACCTCCTTGGAGATGATGGCCGTTCCGTTGATGAACAGCCTCGCGCTGATGCTGTACTTGAAGTTCCCGCCGTTGTCGTTATACCTGGACACATGCATGGTGAAGGACTCGGGCTTGTAGATCTTGGAGACCTTGGCGACCATGGCCTCGATGTCGGCGTAGATCACATCCACGTAATCCTTCTCGTCATCCTCCAATCCGCTGATCTGCACGAAGAGCATGTCCCTCTCCCTGCATGCGGATATGAGCTCCAGGATGTCGTACTCGGTGATGATACCGACCAGGTCCTTGCCCTCGACCACCGGGAGTGTGGAGAACCTGTTCTCGACCATGATGTCCACGGCCTCCGCCACATCGGCATCCCATGAGATGGTCTTGGCCGAGGTGGTCGCTATGGATTCCACCGTTATCTGGGACCTTGCACTCTTCTCCAGGTCACCGATGGTCTTGTTCTCCTTCTTCCAGTTGTTGTCGATGATCTCCCTCATTCCCACGATACCGATGACGTTGTTGGCATCGTTGACCACGGGGATGGTCCTGTAATCCTCCCTTATCATGAGCTCCAATGCATCGTCCATCAGGTCGTTGGCCTTCACGGACTCCACGGGGTTGCTCATGATCTCCCAGACCCTGATCTCCTTGAGGGCCTTGATGTCCCTGGCGATGTCGATGAGCCTGTTCCTCTCGATGACCCCGACGACCTTCTTGCCGTTGAGGATCGGGAGCTGTCTGCAGTTGCTGGAGACCATCATCTCTGCGATCTTCGTGATCTCCATGTCCTTGCTCACCGTGGGGAGGTTGCGCACCAGGTTCTTGACCTTGGCATCGAGTGTGACACTCTTCTTCCTGAGGATCGAAGCGTAACTCACCATGCCGACGAACTCACTACCGTCCAAGACCGGGACGTCCTGGTAGTTGCTCTGCTTCATGACCGCCAATGCATCTGCGATGCGGTCATCCACGGAGACTGTCGGGAAATCTGCGGACATTATCGAGTCGACGGAGATGCCGTCTATCTGCGATCTAAGCATGGAAAGCTTCTTCAGATCTTCTAGGTCCTTTACGCCCATATTACACCTCTGAATGCAATATCTCCACGGAAAGCATATAATGATATCTCAAATATCGACGGAAATCGTGGAAGGACTACGACAATCGTAGAAAAACAGGATGTGTAATGTTACCGCCAGCATCCAACTGTCTGGATACCGGCGGTTTTAGGGAATGTTTTAAATATTCAGAGTTCAGCGAACGGCTTGCCGGAGAGCAGCTCATCCACGATTCTCGCAGCCTCATCCTTGGGGATGCGCTTCTGCTCGGTAGTGTCCCTGTCCCTTATGGTGACCGTTCCGTTCTCGAGGGTGTCGTAGTCCACTGTGATGCACCAGGGGGTTCCGACCTCGTCCATACGGGCGTACCTCTTTCCGATGGTACCGGATCCGTCGTAGTAGGCCTCGACCCTGTGGGTGTGGATGCCCTCGTAGATGGACCTGGCGACGTCGTCCAGTCCGTCCTTCTCCATCAGGGGGAACACTCCGACCTTGATGGGTGCGACGATGGGGGCCAGGTGCAGGACGGTGTAGTCCTTCTCGGCATCGTACTCGTATGCATGCTCCAGCACGGAGTAGAAGATCCTGTCGAGTCCGTGGGAGGGTTCGATGACATGGGGAACGACGCGCTCTCCCGCGACCTTCTCCTTCACGGTGACGACCTCGAAGAACTCCTCTCCGAACTCCTTCACCTCACCGTCGATCTCCAGGGAGATCTTTCCGTCCTTCACGTCTCCGGGGACGAGGGACTCGATGGCGGCGGCGATGTCCTTGGCCTTGCCCTTGTAGAGGGGACCGAGGGCCTTGTGCTTGGCACGGACCTTGGTGACCTCGACCTCGCGGGGCTCGTCGAACTTCTTGAAGTGTGTAAGCTCGGTTCCGGAGAACTGGGCGTGCCTGGAGAGGTCCCAGCATCCCCTGTCGGCGATACCGGTGATCTCGGTCCATCCGTAGGACAGGAGGACCTCGGCGTCCCAGCAGTCTGCGGCGTAGTGGGCCATCTCGTCGTCCAGGTGCTGCCTGAACCTGAGCCTCTGGGGATCGACACCGAGCCTGAGCAGGAGCTGCTTGGTGGTGTTGACGAAGTAGGCGAGGACACGGTTGGCGATGATGCCCTTGTCGACTGCCTCCTTGACGGTCATCTCGACGAGCTCGCCGGTGGTGTTGGGGACCAGCCTGATGGTCTCGTCCTGGATCTCCTCGAACCTGGACCAGTCCTTGTCCTCGGGGTCCACGAAGAGCTCGACCTCCATCTGGTTGAACTCCCTGAGACGGATCATACCCTGCCTGGGTGCGATCTCGTTCCTGTAGCTCCTTCCGGTCTGGATGACACCGAGGGGCAGCTTCTCCCTGTTGTACCTGTAGAGGTTGGGGAAGTTCACGAAGATACCCTGTGCGGTCTCGGGCCTGAGGTATCCGACACGTGCGGATCCGGGTCCGATGTTGGTCCTGAACATGAGGTTGAACTCATCGACGGGTCCGAGCTCTCCGCCGCACTCGGGGCAGCGGATGTTGTGCTTGACGAACGCCTCCTCCAGCTGTTTGGGGGAGAGGATGTCGGGGTTGTCGTAGAAGTCCTTGACCATGTGGTCGGCCCTGAAGGGGGCCTGGCACTCCTTGCAGTATGTGATGAGGTCTGCGAACTCGTCCACGTGTCCGGACGCCTTGAAGACCTCACGGGGGTTGACGGTATCGGAATCGATCTCGACGAACCCCTCCCTGCCCTTGTAGATGGACCTCCATACCTCGACGATGTTGTTCCTGAGGGAGCACCCGAGGGGGCCGTAGTCGTACATACCGGCGACCCCTCCGTAGAGCTCGAAGGAGGGCCAGATGAAACCCCTGCGTTTGCAGAGGGCCATCAGGTCTGCGGAATTGATTTCACTCATCAGTATTACCTGAGAGGGCGCATAGGACATCTACATCATAAATCATGCCGACGAGTTCGTCCTTGGTGCCGTGCACTGGTATCTGACCGAAGTCGTTTGCGATCATGACCCTGGCCACCTCGGACAGATTCGTCTTCTTGAAGACGGTCAGCGGGTTCTTGACCATGAAGTCCTTGACCTTCTTGTCCTCGGACAGGTGCTTGTCCGTGACCGAGTAGAACAGGGGCAGGACGTTCCTGTATCCGGCGAGGTTATCAACATCGCTGATCCCCAGGGCCTTCAGTGCCTCGGGGTCCTTCACCTGGTCGCTGAACAGGTCACGGTCGGTGATGATACCGACGAGGTTTCCCTGGGCGTCCAGGACGGGGTTGGCGGCGGAATCGCTGATCCTCATGGAGGGGACAGTGTATGACAGGGGCTCGTCCTCGTAGGATGTGACGCATGTGGTCCTGATGACATCCTCGGCCAGGAGGGGGGTCTTCATGTCCTTGACGAGGGCCAGGAGGTCGGTGGGTGTGACGATACCGACGAGCTTCCCATCCTCGACGACGGGCAGCCTGTGGATCCTCTGTGTGCTGAAGATCCTGGCGGCCTCCTCGACGGTGGCGTCGGGGGTGATCGTAATGCATCCCTTCTTCATGATGAGGGAGAGCTGGTCCTCGTCGAACTTGCGGAATATGTCCCTCCTGGAGACGATACCCATGAGCTTTCCGTCGGACGCACGGACCACGGGAAGTCCCGTGAGCTTGTTCCTCACCATTATGTTGATCGCATCGCTGCGGCTTCCGGGCACCTCCACCACGATGGGTGCGGGCACCATGATATCTGCTATTATCTTGCTCATTTAATTCCCAACCTCGGGTGCCCTTACTACCAGGACCGGGCACTGGGAGGCTCTGACGACCCTCTCAGCTACGCTTCCCATCAGAAGCTTGGACATACCCGTCCTTCCCAGGGTTCCCATCACGATGATGTCGTACTTGGAGGACTCCTCGAGGATGACCTTGACAGGTGTTCCCTCCTTGATCGAGACCTCCGTCTCCACGCCCTCGCTGGCTCCGAGGTCCTTGACGAAATCGAGTGCCTCCTTACCCTCCTTCTCGAGCGTGTTGTAGACGTTCATGACCGCCGTGTCCATCGGCATGTTGGTCAGGATCGTCTGATCGAGCACGTAGAGGGCTGTGATCTTACCACCAGACAGCTTCGCCAGCTCCATCGCCTTCACGATGGCGGCCTTCGTGTATTCGCTTCCGTCCGTAGGTACCAGAATGTTCTTGAAACCCATTTTTGCTCCTCCTTATACTCCTTTGATCTCCAGTCCGAACCCATGTCCGTCATATCCCCTCAAGGATGACAGCGGATCGTCACCATCCATCGGGATCACGGCCAAACGGTCCGTTCCAGTTGGATGAATAATCGCTTTTTGGCGATATAATAGCTTTCCCAATACATTGGACATGGTCCCCCAGACCCCGTCCGGGTCTCCTCCCTGGGCCTCTATGAGATGCAGCATGTGCGATGCCTCCGCCATCATGTCCGGGGATGCCAGCATCCCGTTGTCGGTACCCAGGCATATGTCGACACCGCAGGACTGCATCCTGGCCACGGGGGCCTCCTTGCCGAAGTAGGCGTTGGACCTGGGACAGACGACGATTGGGACCTCGGCCTCGGCGCATTTCAGCAAATCATCGTCGGTGGCCTCGCACATGTGGACGATAAAGGCGGGATCCAATGACAGGACCGCATCTATGTCCTCCCTCACCCTCTCACTGACATGGATCGCGAATATCCCTCTGCGGGAACGCACCTCGTCCGCGAGTGCCTCGATGTAGTCGAAGGGCATGTCCGAGATGCTCGGTATCCCGATACCGTCGGCGACATCCAGGAGTTCCGACACCTCCTCGGGGTCGAATACGGGTGATAGGGGACGTCCGAGGACCAATGCATCAGGGGATGCGGTCCTGAGCATGCGGCATCCCTCGGGACCGCCCTCGCGGAAGTCGACGAAGTAATCGGTTCCGAATGATGCGGAATCCGATGAGAACGATGACATGGATGAAACCAGGACATCCTCGGGGGATTCCCTCAGATACCTGTGCTTCAGACCGTCCGGCGGTGCCACCAGCTCCTCCAGACCCATACCCGGAGGTATCCTCAGTCCGTAGTCGGCGCAGTGGGTGTGACCATTGACCACCCCTCTGACCATGACGGCACGGAGATCGGCATCCTCCGCCTCACCCTCATTCACCGAGATGACCTGTCCGTCGCTCACGACGGCATGGCCGGGGCGTATCCCGCGACGGTCCGATATGTATCCGGATATGACATGCTCACCTTTGAAAAGAACCTCTGACCTCACGGATGGGGGATGCTGATGCGGGTAGAAGAACGCTGTCGTGTCATCATCCGCACGGCTTCATTACTTCTGTAATATTTTAGGCACAAATAGGAACTTTTATAACCAGCGAGGAAAAATCAGGGTTAGGTGAAATAATGCCTCAGGTTGTTGCAAACGACTGTGTCGCATGCGGTGCATGCGCAGATGTGTGCCCCCAGGATGCTATCACCATCGACGATGTCGCCGTCATCGACGCAGGAAAGTGCGTTGACTGCGGAGCATGTGTCGACGAGTGTCCCGCCGGAGCCATCACCGAGTGATGGTGATCACAAAAACCGGCGGTCCGTCCGCCGTCTTACTTCATATTTCTGAATTATCCGTCAACGATCCCATCGACACTGCACGATCTGAATCGGAGACGGGTGAACCCGGGAAAAGGGGAAAGGGGTGTTTGTGGTTCAGGCCCAGTAGGGCTTCTTGGCGAACTTGTAGGCCATGAGGACAGCCGTGGTCGCCTCACCGCAGGCGGTGGTGATCTGCTTGTACTTGCCGGGATAGCTCACGGCGTCACCGCATGCGAAGATACCGGGGCGGTTGGTGGACATGTCGAAGCCGACCTTCACGAGTCCCTCAGGTGTCAGCTCGAGGTCCCAGTGCTTCAGATCCTCGAGATCCGCGGAGATACCGATGTTGATGACCACGAGGTCTGTGGGGACATCGAACTCCTTGTCGTCCTGCTTGAGTGTGACGGACTCCACCTTGTCGGTTCCGTTGATGGAGACGAGGGATGCGCTCATAATGGTCTTGATCGCACTCTTGTTCAGGTCCTGGAGTGTGCTCTCATCCGCCCTGAACTCCGCCCTCCTGTGCACCAGGGTGGTGTCCGTGACGGAATCCGAGACAAGCGCCATATCGATGGCGGAGTTGCCTCCTCCGAACATGGTGACCTTCTTTCCGACGAGGTCCTCCTTGGCGGGAAGGATGTATGTGACTCCCTTGCCCTCGAGCTCGTCCTCTCCGGGACATCCCATCCTCTTGGGCTTGAAACTGCCCATTCCGATGGCCACGATGACGGACTTGGTGTGGTACTCGCCCTTGGGGGTGGTAACCACGAGCTCGTTGTCCCCGTTGAGGATGTCTACGGCCTTCTCGTTCTCCTTGATCACACAGCCCATGGACTCCGCCTGGGCGTAGAGTTTGTCGGAGAGCTTCCTGGCCTGGATGGTCTCGAAACCGGGGTAGTTGTGTATTCCCTTCTCGGGATAGAGGCTGACGAGCTGTCCTCCTACGCGTCCCGAATCCAGGATGAGGGTCTCCATCATCTTGGACCTAGCGTAGATTCCAGCAGTGAGCCCGCCGGGCCCAGCACCTATAATGACAACGTCGTAGCACATTGGAGGCAGGGTATTTCATTACCCTATATAAACTATTAAGTCCCATTCCTTCGATTTATCACCCTCGGACGTCATAGTACATCGGAAATCCGATTTTTATCTACGATATTCGCAAAATTACTACGTTATCCATCAATACTTCACGGAGGTTTAGCAGAAGCCCGCTCCCTGATTCTTTTTTTATACATCAGAGTCTGCTCTAGTGGGGAGGTCTGGCTATGGAAAAACCCGAAATCTATACCGAGAAGCTCATGAACATGATCCTGGACGCCATCGACGACATCATCGTCATCCATGATTCTGAACACACCATCATCTGGATGAACAGGGCAGGGGAGAAGGCCTTCGGAAAGTCCGTCGATGAAGTGATCGGAAGGAAGTGCTACAGCCTCTTCGGGAACACCGTCTCCTGTGAGGACTGTCAGGTCAACATCACCAGTGTCGGATCACCTGTGAACACCATCAAGCGCAGGATCATCCCCAACACGAACGTGCAGTGCGACTGTTCCACGATACCCTACTTCAACCACGGAAAGCTGGAGCTGGTAGTTCAGCGTCTCCGTCCCGTCGAGCCGAAGGAATAAAATACACATGTGCGGGATGTGCGACTCATGATGATTGCTGATTTCCTCGGACTCATTATCTGCGGTGCCGTCTACCTGATCATCCTCGGGGCCATGAACCTGAAGAGAGCAGAGGACGAGTGAACCCGGGAGTGTGAAGAACCATGGTCCAGATGCCGGAGCCAGTCATCAGGATGATAAAACATCCCGACACGAAGAAAGTCATGGCCACAGTCTCCCCCGATGGGAAACCCCACATGATAGTGTGCGGAAGCCTTGTCGTCACCGAACCCGACACGATTGTCGTCGGAGAGGTTTTCATGTACAGGGCCGGCGAGTACCTCGCCAAGAACCCCAACGTGGAGTTCATGGTCTGGCAGGGACGCGACGCATACTCGATCAAGGCGGTCGCCAAGAGCCGCATCGACACGGGACCCATCTTCGAGAAGATGTCGCAGCAGCTCGACAAGATGAACATGACCCTCGTGGCCGTCTGGGTGTTCGAGGCCCAGGAGGTCTGGGACGAGAGCGCATCCAAGAACTGCGGCACAAAGGTGGCCTGAGAATGGATGTCGGAGGCGGGAAGCGCCTCGCGAGGGTGATGTTCTACATCGCCGCGATGCTCGTGTGCTTCGGCCTCGGACTCCACCTCATGGAGATGGAACCCGCCGGGATCATCCTGATAATCATCGGGGTCGCCCTGCTGGTCATCTCCTTCAGCATGCTGAAGTTCATGATGCTGCTGTCGATGCGTCAGCATTGATTCGGACCGAAACCCGTTAAGAAACCATCCTTTTTGTGAGAAATGATTGTTTTAAATGGTTTACAGGTCCCGGAGGACCCGTTATCGAGGTTCCTCAGAACCTGCTCCTGTCCCTTCTCTCTGCGGGCTGGTGCTTCCTGAAGCAGTCCCTGCAGTAGACGGGCCTTCCCTGGGTGGGCTTGAAGGGGACCTCGCACTCCGCTCCGCAATCGGAACAGGTTGTCTTGAAGAACTCCTTGGGCCTCTCCCTGTCGTTTCTGTATCCGCCGTATGCCATATCTCTCACCTTCTTGGTCGGTATCCAATAAAACTCCCTCGGCCTGTAGCGGACAGACGGAATAGTAGTTGAACGCCTACGACCTCGTACTATCAACGACTATAAGAATGTGGGGAGAGAAGCTTCAGAGTCCACCGCAATCCGGACACATCCAGATCCCCTTGTAGGACACCAGCATCCCACCGCATTTGGGACACACCCTGGACTGTCTCTTGTCGGCCCCGATCACCTTCTTCGTCGAAAGATCCGAGTTCGCCCATCTCATGAGTTCCTGGAGACGGGTGAAACGGTCGGTCTTGTCGGGTCCGTAGTACTGGAGGTTGTCCGCCTCGTTGTACAGGCGGGTGCGCATCTTGTTGAGGGCACGGGCCACGTTGTTGAACGTCCCGAGACTCACGGACTCTGCGGGCAGGACGTTCTTCCTGTACCTGACGTCGAGGTATTCGATGGAGGAGTCGAGGAACCTGTCGAAGGCCATCTCGTCGGGATACACCGGGACGGAGAGGATGAGGTCGCGCTTGGGGACGAGATTGGGGTTGCGGGAGATGATCCTGTCCAACACGACCTTCATGTCCGAACGCATCTCGCCGTTTACCTGTCCGTAGATCCTCCTGACGTGGGGGAGGTCCTCCTCCCTGGCGATGGCGGCCATCCTCACGGCGGCACGGTGGAACTCCAATCCGGTGGTGTGGTCCAGGATCTCGAAGAGCTGCGGTATGAGGTCGTCGTCCTCCTGCATGGTGGTGAGATACCCCAGACATGCCATGCGGACCTTCTCGGAACCGACCTTGGACATCTCCCTGACCTTGGACATGACGGCCCTCTCGCGGACATCGCAGAAGAGCATGACGGTCTCCGCCTTAACACGGTCATCATCGACATCCAGGTACTTGTCCAGAAGCGTGACGACGTCCGCACTGTAGTTGTTTACCAGCCACCTGTCCTCGATTATGCTGCCGGGACGGCCGGATGTGACGCGGTCCACCGCGTCGAGGTAACGTCCGAGATACTCGATCCTGTCGACGGGCATTGAACATGACCACCTGATTCTGTTATGATAGAATGGAAAGATGTTGATCGGGGTGGTTCACCCCGGAATTGATTTCAGAGGTCCCTCGTGTCGAGGGCCTTCTTCAGGACGGCGACCTCCTCATCGGAGAGTGTGATGCCCTTCCCCATCTTGCTTCCGTCGGGGGACCACTCGCGGATATCGTACTTGGGCTCCCTGTCGTTCCAGCTGATCAGGTTGAGCTCCTTGGTCCAGCCTTTGGAGGATTCGGAGAGGACTGCGATCCTCTCGACGACTTCGTATTTGAATTCGACCATAATGCTACCGTGGGCGTGATGTGTGGACCCCCTATTTATAAGTTTAAAGATTTTTTATTTTCTCTATAAAGGACGGACGGATATGTATGGACGCAATCCCTACGTATGGTTCCATATGACCATCCGATACCCTTATATGGGGACCATTCATCGTTTCAGTCACGGTTTGAATATGTCGTACAGGATGTCCGATAGGATGCGTGTGTAAAGTATGGATGCGACACTGCTGTATGCGGTTGCCATTGTTGTTTTGATAGGTTGTTCCGCGTTCTTCTCAATGTCCGAGACGGCGTTCACCAGCGTGAACCAGATCAGACTGAAGAAGATGGCCAACGATGGGAACGTCAAGGCCGAACGCACACTGAAGATCCTGGAGGATTACGACAAATTCCTCACCACGGTCCTCGTCGGTAACAACCTGGTGAACATCGCGGGAACATCCCTCGCCACACTCGTGTTCTCCATCCTCCTTGGAGCGGAGACGGGTGCCCTGGCATCTACGGTCTTCATGACCATCGCCGTCCTGATCTTCGGTGAGATCACACCCAAGTCCATCGCCAAGAGCAGGCCAGAGAAGGTCTGCATCAGGATCTGTGGGGTCATTCGCGCACTGGAGATCATCTTCACGCCCATCTCCTGGTTGTTCTCCAAGATGACCAAGTTCATCAGCAGGAACCACCCCGACAACGACACGATGACGGAGGATGAGCTCGAGGTCATCATCGACGAAATCGAGAGCGACGGTGTCATCGACAAGGATGAGAGCGAGCTGATCAAATCGGCCATGAGGTTCGACGACGTCCAGGTATCCGAGGTGTACGTGCCCAGGATGGACATCATCGCCATCGATGTTTCAGCGACCCCCGATGAGCTCGGGAACCTGATCGCATCATCCGGATACTCCAGGATCCCCGTGTACGAGAAGAGCATCGACAACATCATCGGAGTGGTGTATGCCAAGGAGTTCTACACCAACAACTTCCTGGATGTCAAGTTCAGCGTCAAGGACATCGTGAAACCCGTCAAATACGTCCCGGAGACGATGAGCATCGCCACCATAATGAAGGACTTCCAGAAGTCCAAGATCCACATGGCCGTCGTTCTTGACTCCTACGGAGGGACCATGGGTATCGTCACGATGGAGGACCTCCTCGAGGAACTGGTCGGTGAGATCTGGGACGAGAGCGACGAGGTACAGCAGGAGATCGTAAAGGTCTCCGACGACAGGATCAACGCCAAGGGAGTGGCCAACATCTACGATGTCATGGAGGCCCTAGACCTGAAGTTCGACCCGGAGGAGTACGAGGACTACTCCGTGACCGGATACATCGTCTACAAGCTGGGAAGGGGCCCGGTTAGAGGCG
>JAEDJU010000158.1 GCA_016296195.1 Candidatus Methanomethylophilaceae archaeon
AGATGGAATCCTTCATCAAGAGAAGGATCCAATAAACTCTCAAATCCGGTGGAAACACCGGATCCATATCTTTTCTTCGATCAAATGAAAAGACGTTGATCATATACGTTTCAGTATCGCTATGAATATGGGTGAGTTCATCAGGATTCCAAAAAGCGTCAGTGATCTCAGAGTAATGGTCAAAGGCGGTTACATTTTCGCCGATAAAAGTCTCCTGATCAGAGATCTATTGAACACTGAATCCACTGGAATGATATTCACCCGTCCGAGACGCTTCGGAAAAACACTGGCCATCTCCATGATAGACCGGTTCTTCAATATCAAATATAGAGAAGAAGAAAAATCCTCCGATTCATTCTCAGGACTCCGTATTGAGAGGTGTCCGGAATGGAAGGAATCCACCCATCGTCTTTGAATTCAAAGTCACCAAAAAAAAGGCGAGGATCTGGATTCAATTGCCGAATCGGGACTCGATCAGATCATCGATAACGGTTACGTCGAATCTCCCGAACATAAGGATGCCATCGCACTCTCTGTGGCCTTCTGGAAGAAGCACTGTTCCATAAGATTCCTCTGATCTTCCTTGCGGATCCGGATTTCAGGAAAAACCTTTTTATACTAACTCAATTATATTGGATTATACATCCAACAGGCGATATGATGTCAGAAGGAGAATCGATGAGCAAGGTCTGCGGAAGGTGCGGACACTCGTGGATCAGCGTCAAGGACATGCCTGCACGCTGCCCTTCATGCGGGACCTACCACTGGTACGGTGAATCCCGCACGAACACATGTCTGTCCTGCGGCCACACATGGTTCTCCAGGACCGGAAGGGTGCCTCTGAGATGTCCCAAGTGCAAAACGCGCTCCTGGGCATCCGGTGCCAGCCGCGGACGTAGGAACTACATGACCTTCGACGACGAACTCTCCAAGAGGATCATAGACCTCTACATGGCCGGAGAAGGTTGTGTTCACATCGCCATGAGAACCGACACCGCCCTGTCCCACGTGATAGAGACGATAAGATGCGGGGTGTGTGACGGTCGCTCGCCCAGGATGTAAGTTGCTGGGTTTGTTTTCCTCCTCTTCGACGGGGTTGCGGACCACCGCCCCCGTCACCCACAATATATGAAAAAGTACCGGGTTGCCCCGGCGTGATTGTGTTTTCAGAAGTCCAGTCTCTGGAGCATCTTGACGACGGTGTCGACGACATCGCGTCCCTTCTCGATCCTGTCCATGGCCTGGAGCTCGGTCATTCCGGGTCCGTTGATTCCGAATCCGACGGGCTTGTCGTACTCCAGTCCGAGGTCCATGATCTTCCTCGAGGCCTGTGCGACGACGACCTCGTCGTGCTTGGTCTCTCCGGTGATGACGGCACCGAGGGTGATGACGGCATCGATGTCATCCATCTGCAGGAGCTTCTTCGTGGCCATGGGGACCTCGAACACTCCGGGAACCTTAACGGTCCTGACGATCTCCACTCCGAGGAAGTCGGCCTCTGCCTTCGCCCTCTCCATCATGAGGGATGTGACCTCATAGTTGAACTCGGCGACGACCATTCCTAATTTGTATGCTTTCATTGAAATCACCTGTATCTTACCGGACCCTTGTCGGCGAATCCCTGCCTGAGGCCGGTTCCGGCCCTCTTGGTGAGGCTCTCCGGACGGAAGAGTAGGTCGTAGACGTTCAGAGCGTGCTCCCTGGCCCTGCTGTCGGCAAGGAATGCAAGCTCGGCATCGTCCTTGGCCTCATCCTCGTGGACGAAGACCTCGATAATGTGTTTGTTGGTCATGAGCTGTGCCCTGATGAGACCTGTGGAGGCCTCGTGAGCGCACATCTTGTCCTTCTGCATCGGCCCGGGCATCCCCAGGGCCATGACTATGTCGCAGTTCTGCTCCTCGATCAGCTTCTTGCATGCAACCGGGAGGTCCTTCACGCCGGGTACGGTGTACCTGACGATCCTGAAACCGGTTCCAGCATGCTGGAGCTCATCGATGGCGGAACGCCCCATATCGTATCTTGCGAACGTAGTGTCCGCGATGCCTATGATCTTCATGATGAACCACCCATGTCGCGGATCCTCTGGACGATCCTGCGTGTGGCGTTGAGGTCGTCTGCGCACTCGGTGGCACGGACAACCCTGATGTCACCCATGCCCCTCTCCGCCAATCTGGAATGCATCTCCTCGGGATCGAATGTCTGATCGAATCCCAGGACTATGATGTCCGGGGCGACCTCCCTGACGGTGTCGTACATGTCCCCGTCCTTCCCGATGATGACCCTGTCCACCGGCTTGAGCGAACCGACTATGCGTGCACGCATGTCCTCCGGGGTTATGGGCTCGTGCTTCCTCCTGCGAACGGTGGAATCGCATGCCACCACGACCACCAACTCGTCACCGAGAGCCTTCGCCTGCTCGAGGTAGGAGATGTGCCCGGTGTGGATGAGGTCGAAGACCCCCGAGGCCATGACCCTCGTCAAGAGGATCACACATCCAGATGGTTCCTCTCCTGGAACCTGTTCCACTCCTCGATGACCCTGGTGCCCTCGATCATGGTGATGCCGTGCTCGGCAGCGTACCTTGCGACATCCTCCTTCTTCATGGATCCACCATCGTCACCCATCATCTCGCAGATGGTGGCCGAGGGTTTCACACCTGCCATGTACATCATGGCGGTGCAGAGCTCGGTGTGTCCGTGGCGGGTCTTGAGGATCCTCTCGGATGTGTTGAGCAGGTGTACGTGACCGGGTGCCCTGAACCTCTCACCCATCTCCTTCCTGATCTCCTCCAGGGGCCTGTCCTGGAATATGGTCTCGGCATAGGCCTTGATGGTCATGGCACGGTCGTGGTCGGTGATGCCCGTGTATGTGTCACGGTGGTTGATCGTGATACCGAAAGACGACTTCGTGTTGTCATAGGGGATGTCGGTGGGAGCCATCGCCCTGAGGAGGGGATACTTCTCGCAATCATCCCAGAAGACATCCGACATGAACGGAAGACCGATGTCCTTGGCGACCCTGTAAGGTGTGGTTGTGCACACGAGACCGCCGGCCTCATGCCTCATCATCTTCAGAATCTCCGGTGTGATGAACTCGGAGGCGACCGTGAGGTCGGACTCCCTCTCCCTGTCGTCGAAATCATAGACCAGGATCGGTTTACCGTTCCTGATATCCTCCAATGCCTTCTCGAACTCCATGGAATCACGTTGTTGGACGAAGATGGAGGGATTCAAAATAAATGGCATGCAACTACAATATTACTGGTAGATGATTATTGAAAAAGTAGATGACGTATAAAAACAGTCCCTGGATGACAGAACACTGTCGATAGGGATGGGGACCCTTCCGGGAGGGGAATCCCGGAAGGATCGGATGGGGTTCAGAGCAGCTTGGCCGCCTCCTCCACCGTCGCTCCGTTGAGTACGATCTCGGAAACGGCACCCATGATGCCCTTGATGTTCTTGTGCTGGAAGATGTTCCTTCCCATGGAGACACCGTGCCCTCCCGCTTCGAGG
>JAEDJU010000012.1 GCA_016296195.1 Candidatus Methanomethylophilaceae archaeon
GAGATCGTTGGGTTTCAACTCGAGCAGGATCTCCAGCTCCTCCTTCGCCTTGACATAATCCCTGAGGTCGTTCAGAAGGAGGACAGAGTAGTTCTGATGGAACTCGTAACGGTTCGGCTCCAATGCGATCGCCTTCTCGTAATACTCTCCGGCCTTCCTGAAATCGGTGATCTGGTGCCTGAGGAACCTGGCGTACGTGTTGTACATGTCCGCGGTCGGTTTGAGTACCAGTAACCTCTGGAAAAGCTCGTCCGTCTCCTTGTTGTTCCTCTTGTTCTCAGCCAGGATGGTGACCTTGGCTATCAGGGCATCTACATACTCCGGATCGATGTCGAGGATGGCATCCAGCTGCATCATGCCGTACTCCATGTCCTCGAGTTCGTAGATGATGATCTGGGCCAACTGGAGTCTGAGCTTGTTGTTGTGGGGGTCTGTCCTCAGATAATCCTCGAGGGTGTCCACGGCACCCTGTGGGTTACCTCCCTCGACCTGCCTCTTGGCCTTGGAGGATGCCTCGTACGCCGGATCCGATGTCATGGTCGGCTCCTAGGCAGGGATTGTATAAAAACAACCGCAGGGAAGGAACATCGATGCCGATGGAAGCGATTGAGTGCGAAGGTCTAAAATCCGAGCATGGTGGTCGCGTCGACCATGGGAATAGTGAAATCATTCGCGGGAGGTCTCCTGATGACGATGGTCCTTGTGGTGCTGGTACCGATCATCTGCAATCAGTACATCTCTCCGGCGATTGTCGATACGGTAGGTGGAAGCAACTTCCTGATGATATCGTCGGAGATGCTGGTGAACCTCATCATGTGGGCGATAATCCTCGGATTCATGGTACTGCTCGGAGGAACCATGATCCTGAAGAAATGCGGAGTGTTCGGTGTCCTCGGACTCATCGTGGCCTACTGGCTTCTGGGGGATGTGACGGACGCTCTCATCCCATTGCTCATGCTGGCCCTCAGCGTCATCATAATGAAGACGATAAAGATCAAGAAGGAGAAAAAGACAACACATTGAGAAACGGCGTTAAGACAATCGTTATATCAAAAAATCGACAATTGACGTATAAAAAACGATTTTCTTAAATAATCCATCTTTCATATGGGGAATCTGCGGGGAGGTCTCGCTGCTTTGCAGTCAATCGCATATTCCTCCTTATCTATGACGATGATGGGGCCCGTCATCAGGCCCCAACATCCTCCCCGCACTTCCAACTGTTGTACTCATCGCACACATACTCCAACAGTACCTTCGAGAAGTTGTTGGCGTAGACAAAGGAGTACATCGCAGATGTCAGAATCAACGGGACGAGGAAGTCCAGATAGTTGTCGAGGATGCCGGTGAGGGTGAATCCGAAGTAGAGCGATATGATGAACATCATCATGAACACGCTCAGACCGGCGAATGTGTAGAAAAGTCTGGTCTTGGCACCCTGCCAGAGCATGTAATCCCTGGGTGCATCGGAGACCGTCCTGGCATTCAGCTGCTTGACCGAGAGCCATGGGATGATCAGAACAGGCACGAACATCGTCAGCATGACCATGATCGTCAGCATGGTCCTCTGACTCATCGACTGCAGGAAGTAGGGGTTGACGAAAAGATACGAGGAGATCAACGCACCCAGGACCACCATGTACATGAATAGGTAGGAAAGGGAGCTGACGTTGAAGGATGAACCGTCCTGTATGGGTCCGACCCTGACCTCCCTCACATCTATGATGTCCGGGACCATGAAGAAGGATTCCGCCTTCCCACGGCTCCCGTCAGCGGTGTGACACTGCATGGTCTTGAAGACCCTGACAAGGTACACACGCAGGTAGGAGACGGTGACCATCAGGACACCCACGGTCGTGAACATGGTGAAGAGGAAGATCAGCAGCAGGGACATCGTCTTCAACATCGATACAGAAACTTCGAAACCGAAGAAATGCAGGAAATCCCTGATGAGGCCCTCGTATATCCATGACTCCGTGATATCGCCGATGACCCATTGGATGGCCGCTATGATGAACGCCACCAAGAACAGTGTCCAACGCGGGAACGGTCCCGAGGGAACGGATGCATAACCGATGAGGCCGAGAACGGCGAATCCGACGACGAACACCAGACACAGGATCCTTATCACCTCACCGAATGTGTCCGAACCTGTCAGGATGCAGGAAATCAACCACATGACGATGCATACGACCACGAAATAGGGGAAGTACCTCTGAACAAGTGCATCGTTCCAGGGACGGGCCTTCTTGGAATCGGCCTTCTTGGAGACCATGCGCTCCGCTAACTGGTCTACCCTGTCCGAAACGTTGCTGGAAACCGAATCCAGGACGTTGTCCAACCTCTCCCCCTTGGTCATGCCCACCTAAATGGGATGTCACATCTATGAAGGTTACCCCAACCACTTCACGCGAATCGTTATAGTCAAGGAGAATCTATGTTGTGTCATGGCAGAACAGAAGGGACTCAAGAACCGCGGTCATTCCCGTGCGGACGTGGACGAACGTCGCACCGCCGCGGAGGAGTTCACGGGAGCGAAACTCGAGACCATCGCCGCCTACGGCTTCGAACCCGAATCCGCATCCAAGAACATCGAGAACATGATCGGTACGGTCCAGATCCCCCTGGGTTACGGCGGTCCTGTGAAAGTCCACGGGGAGAACGCCGATGGGGAGTTCCTCATACCCCTGGCGACCACCGAGGGTGCCCTCGTCGCATCCATCTCACGCGGAATGTCGGTGATCAACGCGGGAGGAGGTGCCAGGGCTGCCGTCTACGAGGACTACATGACCCGCGCACCCGTCCTCAGGGTCGATGGGATCGAGCACGGGAGGAAGGTCGTGGAATGGATCGATGCCAACATGGACAGGATCCACGGGGCCGTCGCCGAGACCACATCCCACGGCAGACTGCACAGGATAGATGTGTACCCCAACGGCAGGAGCCTGTACCTGAGGTGCCTGTATGAGACGGGTGATGCCATGGGAATGAACATGGCCACGATAGCCACCGAGGCCATCTGCAGACTCCTCGAGAGGGAGACCGGCGCGGTGATGATATCGGTGTCCGGGAACATGTGCTCGGACAAGAAGCCCGCGGCCATCAACATGATAAACGGAAGGGGTAAGACCGTCGTGGCGGAGGCGAGGATCCCCAAGGACATAGTGGAATCCAAACTCCACACCACATCCGCCGCAGTGGTGGAGACCAACTACAGGAAGAACCTGGTCGGAAGCAGCATGGCGGGAACCTTCGGAGCCAACGCCCATGCGGCGAACATGGTCGCGGCCTTCTACATAGCCACGGGACAGGACCCGGCACAGGTGGTCGGAGGCAGCATGTCGATCACCACCTGCGAGGACATCGACGGAGACCTGTACATATGCGTCAGGATGCCCGCGGTCGAGGTGGGAACCGTCGGAGGCGGCACACGTCTCCCCTGTCAGAGGGAGGCCCTCTCAATGATCGGATGCCTCGGTGACGGCAAGGCGAAGAAACTCGCCGAACTGGTCGCGGTTACGGTGCTGGCCGGGGAGCTGTCCACCCTCGCGGCACAGGCCGCGGGTCAGCTGGGGAGCGCACACGCGGCCCTCGGCAGATGAGACCCATGGGGGAGCCATCCCCCATCCCTTTTACACACGCGCGCGTATCTTTTATAGGGCTTCTCTGATTGAGGCCACATGCCTGTTATCAACTTCAAATACAGCGACCTCTGCACGATGCTGGGAGAGGAGGTCCCCCAGCAGACGCTGGTCGATAGGATCCCCATGATCGGTGCCGACATGCACGAGACCGAGGGAGAATGCGACGACATGTCCGTGGAGTTCTTCCCGGACCGTCCCGACCTCTACAGCGTCGAGGGTCTCGCCAGGGCCATGAGGGCCTTCCTGGACATCAAGCCGGGTATGAAGACCTACGATGTGGGGGAGAGCGACATCGAGGTCTTCGTGGACGAGAGCGTCAAAAAGGTCAGACCCTACTTCTGCTGCGGTGCTGTGCTCGATGTGGACATCGACGATGAATTCCTCAGGTCCATAATGGAGATGCAGGAGAAGCTGCACATCACCATCGGAAGGAAGAGGAGCAAGCTCGCCATCGGAATCCACGACCTGGACAAGGTCAACCCCCCGTTCACATACAGGCTCGCGGACCCCCACTCCATCAGGTTCGTCCCCCTCGCCAAGACCGAGGAGATGGACATGCAGGAGATCCTGGAGAAACACGAGAAGGGTGTCGACTACGCACACCTCCTGGAAGGATATGACAGATATCCCGTCATCCAGGACAGGTATGGGAACGTCCTCTCGTTCCCCCCGATCATCAACGGTGCGCTGACCACGGTCACAACAGGCAAGCACAACCTCTTCATCGATGTAACCGGAAATGACCTCAAGGCCGTGAAGGGTGCGCTGGACATCGTCTCGACTGCACTCGCTGAGCGCGGAGGGAAGATCATGACCGTCATCATGCACGATGATGGGAAGACGTACAGGTCCCCCGACCTCACCCCGTCCGAGATGGACATCTCCGCATCGGAGTGTGACAAGTTCCTCGGAACGAACCTCGGACCCTCCGGAACCGTTGAGGCGCTCAGGAGGATGGGAATGGATGCCGTCGCAGACGGAGACAACGTCCACGTCACGATCCCCCCTGTCAGGCTGGACATCATGCACAAGGTGGACATCTTCGAGGATGTCGGTACCGGATACGGATTCGAGAAGTTCGGCGGATCCTACAGCCTCAGGCAGACCCCCGGTTCACTGGATCCCATCACCACCTTCTCCGAGAACATCAGGGACATCATGGTCGGACTGGGATTCATGGAGGTCACCACCCTCACACTCAGCAACGACAGGGACGAGTTCGAGATCTCCGGACTCCCCAGGATGGACAACGTCAGGGTCCTCAACCCCATCACCGAGGACCACACCTGCCTCAGGTCCTACCTCACCCCCAGTCTGGTGAAGATCCTCAGGCACAACAAGCACCGCGACCTCCCCCAGAGGATATTCGAGGTTGGAAACGTCGTCAGGGACACGAAGGTACAGGCACACCTCTGCGCGATGGTCACAGCATCGAAGACATCCTTCACCGAGATCAAATCGATCACCGAAGCAGTCCTCAGGGAGCTCGGATGCACTTATGAGCTCAGGCCCCTCAGCCTCCCCACGTTCATCGAGGGAAGGGGAGCGGAGATCGTCTTCGATGGGAAGTCCATCGGAATGTTCGGTGAGATGGCGCCCGCCGTTGTCGTAGGATACGAGATCACCCACCCGATCATCTTCCTGGAGATCGACCTGGAGCCCATCGTGGCCAAGAGGAAGGACACCCTGTTCTGAGGTGAATCAATGGAGAAAGGAGAGCAGTTCCCACAGTTCGTCCTCCAGGACGAGAACGGAGAGATATTCGACAGCAAGATGCTGGAGGGCATCAGGTACGTGATCTACTTCTACCCGAAGGACAACACGCCCGGATGCACCACTGAGGCCGTGGACTTCACCGCGGCGTTCCCCCAGTTCATGCTCCGCAACATCCCCATCATCGGGGTCAGCAAGGATTCCGTGAAATCCCACAGGAACTTCATCGACAAGAACCAGCTGAAGGTCAAGCTCCTGAGCGATCCGGAGCACGAACTCATGGAGAAGGTCGGTGCCTGGGGCACCAAGATCTCATACGGAAAGGAAACGGTCGGAACCATCAGGTCCACCTTCATCGTCGGAAAGGACGGCATCGTGGAGGCGGCCTGGAGGAACGTCAAGGTCAAGGGACATGTCGAGAAGGTCCTCGACACAGCCCTATCCCTTGTGAAGACCTCACAGTGACCTTTCCATCTCTTTTATCACGGCCTCGGCATCCGAGAGGATGCTGAGGTCGGCGAACTTGTGTATCGGCGCGTCTGCATCGGTGTTGACCGCCACTATCCTCTTGGCCTTGACCATGCCCACACGGTGCTGTACCGCTCCGGAGATACCGAACGCGATGTACAGGTCGGGTGTGACGGTCCTTCCGGACATGCCCACCTGCCTCGACCTGGGCATCCAACCCTTCTCGACCAATGCCCTGGAACATGACACCTGGGCACCGATCTTCCGTGCCAATGACTCGGCGATGTCGATCGTCTCCCTGTGACGGATGCCGCTTCCAAGTGAGATCAGGATCCTGGCATCCCTTATGTCATCGGATTCACCCGTCTCCGGTTCATCGGATAGGACCTCCTTGGGGACATCACCCGTGTACTGCCAGTAGATGGCCGTTCCTGAACCCTCCCTCCTCTCGGGGGTCGGGAAGGCACCCTGACGGACGGTGGCCATCTGCGGATAATGGGGACACTCGATGTCTGCCATTAGGTTACCACCGAATGCGGGACGTGTCATGATGAGCTTCCTCCCATCCAAGGACAGGGCTGTGCAGTCCGCCGTCAGACCTGTTCCCAACAGGGAGGCAAGCCTTGGGGCCAGTTCCCTTCCGCGGGGGGTGGCACCCATGAGGATGACCGCGGGCACCACACGCTCGGTGATCTCCGCGATGCAGGATGCGTATGCCTCCGGAGTGTAGACATCCAACCTCTTGTCCCTGACATGGTACAGCGAATCCACTCCGTATCCGAAGATCTCCGGATAGAGGGGTTTGACCTCCAATCCCCCGAACAGCACGGCGAACAGACGTCCGTCGTTCATACCCTTGGCGGCGGCCAGGATCTCGGCGCTGACATCCGTCAACCTGGGACCCTCGGGGGAGTTCTCCACCTCCACCCATACGAGCACACCGTCGGCCGTGGACTGGTTCAGGTTGTATGCCTTCAGCATCCCCGGAGGAAGCCTGTCGGGATTGTCCTGGTCACCCGAGGAGCATGAGGAGCAGGAACCTCCGCTGCATCCGCTCATCTCAACGCCTCCACTTCACCCATGACCAATGATGCGGCACGTGCCGGATCCTTGACCTCGACCTTCCTGTTCCTGCGTGTGGACTTCACCGTGTCGGTCCTGACGATCCTGGTGAGGGATCCCTTCAGTCCCACGGAGTAGGCGCCCAGTCCGAGGGCGACCCTGTCGACGGTCTCGATCTCCATGGAGGATGCCCTGAGGTATCCTGTGATCGTGGGTAGTCTCCCATTGGGATCGACCCCTCCGAATGAAACGACGGAACCTAACGGGACCTTGGCGGTCCTCCTGACATCCCCGTAATCCTGTACGGCGATGAAGCCGTCGTCGGAGGGTTCTAGGGATTCGGTGTATGCGAACTGCTGGACATCCAGCATCTGGGCCACCTCGAAGGGCACCTGTCCGGTATCACCGTCTATGGCCTGCCTTCCGAATACCATGAGGTCGGCATCGCAGGCGAAACGTGTTATGAATGCGACGATGGCCCTGGCTGTTGCCCAGGTGTCCGCACCTGCGAAGGTCCTGTCCGTCAGAAGATAGGCCTTGTCGGCTCCGAGCTCCAGACATCTCCTGAGAGCGGATTCCGCCTGGGGAGGACCCATCGTGAAGACCTCCACTGTGTCATCTTCGCCCTTCATGTCCAAGATCCTACCGAGGGCGTATTCGCAATATGGATTGAGAATGGACGGCACCCCCGCCCTAACGAGGATACCGTCGGAATCCACCGTCACCTTTGCGGTGTCGGGGACCTGCTTGACCGCGACCAGATACTTCATTCCGATTCCTCCAGGATGTTTCCGATGTTCAGGACACCGTTGGGATCCAGAGCGTACTTCACGTTCCTCAGTGCCCTCACACCATCCTCTCCGTACATCATACGGATGTAATGGGTCTTGATCTTGCCGATGCCGTGTTCCGCACTCGGTGATCCGCCCAGTTCCACGGCCTTCCGGGCGAACTCATCGTACAGGACGTTGGCCTTCTCGAAATCCTCCATAGAACGCAGGATGATCTCCACATGGGGATGGTTGTCGCCTATGTGTCCGAACACGACGAAGGGCAGACCCTCCTCCTGCAGCCTCCTGTAGTAATAGGACATCATCTCGTCCGCGGATCCATCGGGAACCGACATGTCTGTACCCATCTTGTGGATCTTCGGCATCTCCCCCTTGAGGGATGCCACGTACTCGAAGATCGACTTGGGGATGGAGTGGCGGAGCTCACGCATGCGGTCGGTGTCCTCCTTCTCGTGACCGCACCACGACCTCTCCAGGGATGTGTTGTGGGCCTCCAGAATCTCGGACAGACGGTCGTAGCGCTTTCCGATATCGTCGGTGACCTCCATGTCAAAGAAGAGGGCGGAGCCAGCATCCTCGGGAAGCATGGGGGCACGTATCAGGGCGGGATCGGATGCCATGACATCCCTCAACAGGTCCAGGGACCTGCAGTCCATGTACTCCAGGAACTCGGGATCGACCAGCCTGTCCGCCTTGATGTCCCTCACGGCCGCGAGGGCATCCTCATCCGTTGGGAAGAACACTATGTTGGAGACGTGGGGATTCCACGGGATGATGCGTATGTCGGCCTCGGTGATGACACCGAATATCCCCTCGGAACCGATGAACAGGTCCATGAGGTCCATGTTCTCGTATATCATGGGGCCTGCCGCATTCTTCACACCTATGTTGAAATCATAATGGGGCAATTCGAAGGAGTAGTAGTTCCTTCCGGAGGGGAAGGACATCCTCCTGCCCTCGGCCTTGTAATCTCCGCGCCTGATGGCGATGAAGTTGCCCTCGGGCAGCACGACCCTGAGCCTGCGGACCCAGTCCCTGGTGGGACCGTACCTGTACGTCCTCGGACCAGAAGCGTTGGTGGCGATGTTGCCACCGATGGAACCTCCCAGCTCAGTTGGGTCCACAGGATAGAAATACGGCACGGGTTCGTTCCTAAGGGATTCGACGGCTCCGGGGGACAGATCGGCCAATCCGTCGAAGGACCTGTTCCTGAGGATCTCGTTGATCTCCCTGATGGTCATGCAGGGCTGGACCCTGACGAAGTAACCCTTCCTGTCCTTCCCGACTCCGATCATGCCGTCCATGTGCTCCAATGACAGCACATCCCCGCCCTGGGGCACGGAGCCTCCGCAGAGACCCGTCCTCAGTCCGCTGACCGTGAGCCTCAATCCCTTGCTGTTGGCGTAACGCATGGCATCCCTGAGCTCGGACTCGTCATAGGGGAGGATCACGTTGTCGGCCCTCCCGGTCATCTTAGATTCATCCGCCAGATAGGAGGCCTGTGTGATCCTCTGCCTGTTGAACATGTCACTCATCCCATATGCGCGGTATCATGGCCGCGATGACGGACTGCTCGGTCAGGGTCTTGCGGTCTATGAGCCCCTTGCTCAGGAGACCCACCGCTCCCTGCTTCTTCCCGATGTCCGTGTTGCCGTAGACCTCGTGGACGGCGTCCCCGACGGTCATCCCCCCGCGGACAAGCTCGGCTATCCTGTCCGGGTACCTGAATCCCGATCCGTGGCCGTATGTGGCCTTCCCGTCACGGGAGATTATCGTGCAATGCTGTATGTCGTAGAGACCGTCGAGCATCTCGAAGACACCTGCCTCGATGCCAACGGCCATGTCGTGGTCGCCCAATGCGGCCCTCGCCCTGTTCTCGGAACCACGATGGGTCTGCTCTCCGAAGGGCTGGTCGGGGACACCGGACGGAACATCCACGGCCGTGATCCTGACATCCCCGTAGACCCTCTCCATGACGGTCCTGACGGCTGCGACCTTGACCCTGTTGCCGGAACCGACAGCGATGTCTATGACATCCCTCCTGCCGGACCTGCCGTACTCTCCGCGAAGGATCGCGGAAGAACTGATCTTTGAATCCCCGGACATGACCAGGGGGACGACGGACAGCTCCATTGGCTCCAGACCCCTCTCCCTGCGACGGTCGTTCAGTACCCTACCGTTGGGAAGGGTCTCTTCGGACACCACCAGGACGTCGACGTCATCCATCATCTCGTCCGGACCGTAGATGTCGTCGATGACGAAGACGGACTGCGGACCGAGGGTGTTCAGATAAGTCTCCAACTCCCTCCTGCGTATCTCCAACGGGACGATCTCGTCCCTGCCATCGGAGGCCATGGCATCGGATGTGATGCCCACCAGAACACGGTCGCCCACCTCGAACGCCCTGCGGATCAACGACCTGTGACCCTCATGGAGGACGTCGAACGTCCCCGCCACTGCAGATGTCCTCATAATGTCAGGACTACCAGGACAATGGTCACGGCGACGATGCCGAGCCAGATGAGCATGAGTTTACGGAGCTTCCCCTTCACTTCCCTGCCGGATTCCTCCTGACAGGATTTGCTGCAGAACCTCCCCTCGCCGACGAACGCCTTACCGCAACCGGCACAGTGCCTGTGCTGCGGGATCCTCTCCGTGGTCTCGACCATGCTCACTCCGCCTCCTTGACCCTGCGGTCAGCCTCGTTGTGGACGATGATCATGCAATGGTCCGCATGGAGACTGTGGGGCCCGATGCATATCTTATCAGGGGAATAAGAAAGGAGCGCCTGCTCCTCCTCGTCGGTGAGGTCATGGTTGTCCCCCAAAACGAAAACGGGGTTCTCGGGGAAGTCGTACTCCCTGCAGTCGACACCGTCCTCCTTGAGGTAGACGAAACTCCCGACCTGCGAAAGCTTGGAAAGGACGTCGTAGAAGGACATCCTGGTGACGTAGACCCCGGGCGAGGATCTGACCTCCTCCCCTTCGGAAACGGGTTTGATGAGGGCGTTCCTGATCAGAGATGCTGTGCTCCTCTCGTCGGGGTTCAGATACCTGAGGTCCGCACCCTTGAATATCACCGTCTTCGGGGCGTCATCCCCTCCCTCCATGACCAGGTAGATCTCCACATCCTTGCGGAGGTTGTGGCTGAGGAAGAACGCGGAGTTGACGCATCTGACCAGGATGTCAAGCCTTCCGGCCCCTCCCGCGATGTCGTCTAATTTGAAATCTCCGGTGGAGACCGCCTTGTGGCCGGTTATGACGAAGTATCTCATTGGGATCCCTGCAGTTCCTTGAGGCTGTCCAGGTCCACACCGCCGAGCTGTTTCATGAACTGCTTCCTCATCTTGCGGTCCTTTCCGATGGATGACATCATCTTCTTGCTCTGGTTGTACTGCTTGAGGAGCTCCCTTACATCGTGGGGGGTCACACCCGCTCCCGCGGATATCCTCTCGATGCGTTTGGCCTTGATGATGGACGGATCCTCCTTCTCCTCGTTGGTCATGGAATCCATGATGACACGGAAAACCTGCAGCTTCTTCTGTGAGGCCTCGTAATCGATACGGTCCTCCATGCTGCTCATACCGGGGATGAGGCTCATGATCTTCTGGAGGGTTCCCATCTTACCGACGGCCGACATCTGATAGTACATGTCGTTGAGGGTGAACTTACCGGTCATCATGGCCTTGGCGACCTTGCCCATGGCCTCCTCCTCATCACCCATCTCGTCCTTGGCGAGCTGGATCAGAGCGGAGAGGTCACCCATTCCGAGGAGCCTCGAGATGAACTTGTTGGCATCGAAGGGCTCCAGGTCACGGATATGCTCACCGGTTCCCAGGAAGACGATCCTGGCGTTGGTCTTGGAGATGGCGGAGATGGCCCCTCCTCCCTTCGCGGTACCGTCCATCTTGGTCAGGATGACACCGGTGACACCGACGGCGTTGTGGAAGGCCTCAGCCTGGGGTCCGGCCTGCTGACCGACCTGTGAATCGAGGACCAGGACCCTCTCCTCGGGTTTGGCGACCTCGGCGATCCTCTTGATCTCGTCGATGAGGTCATCCTCCAGGGCGTGACGTCCCGATGTATCGATGATGACGATCTTCTTGTCCTTGAACTTCTCGATACCGCGTTTGACGATACCTGCGGCATCGGATTCACCCGGCTCCCCGTAGACATCGACCCCCACCTTCTCTCCCAGCTGCTTCAGCTGGTCGAGTGCAGCGGGCCTGTAGACATCAGCTCCGATGAGTCCGACGGAGAATCCCTTCTTGGAATAGTACAATGCGAGCTTTCCCGTGGTGGTGGTCTTTCCCTGTCCATAGAGACCGACCATCATGATGGTCTGCGGCTTGAGGGGGATACCCTCACCGTTGTCGACCAGGTTCACGAGCTCCTGATAGATGATCTGTGTGACATGGTCCTTCATGCTCCTGCCTGCGGCGGGAGGCTCGTTCTGTGCGCGGTCCTTGACCTTGTTCGTCAGGTCCAAAACGAGCCTGACGTTGACATCGGCCTCGAGCAGGGCGCGCTGGAGGTCCTTGCAGATGTCCTTGATCAGCTCATCGTCGACGGACGACGCACTGCCGATACGACTGAGGACGTTCCTCAGGGATTTTCCCAATCCTTCCATTACCATGTCAAATCGGCGCTCAATAAGTAGGGGTGTATAATAACGTGTCGCGGAACGACTCAATCGATACGCAAGGAAACGAGAAAGTTGGGGACTGGCCAGATTTAAGAAGGGATGGGATGCACTCTACAGCCTGGCCATGTCCCTGTAAACACTGATTAGGTTTAACGGTATATAAACATTTCCACAAAAATCAATGTGGAAGCTTAATTCTTAAAAGATGATGCTTAAACGGTTTTGTTGGAGGGGATGATTCCCCTCCGTTTGAAGTTCAGAGGTAACCGGACTTCTGGAGGGCCATGAGGTCCTCTGTGGAGAGCTTGTCTCCGGCCTTGAAGCGCTCGAAGATCTCCTTGGCCTCCTTCTTGCCCTCGACGTCGCTCTTCTTCTTGCGGACAGAGTTCTTCTTGCCCTTGTATGCGGCGGCGTCCTTGTCCATCTCGTGAACGGACTTGATCTGCTCGATGTGCTTCTTGTGCTCCTCGTCGGCAGCCTGCTTGCACTCGATGAACTTCGCCTGTGCAGCGTCGGCCTCCTTCCTGAGCCTGTCGGCCTGCTCGTAGAATCCGATCATCTTGTCGTGAGCGGCCTGGGCCTTCTCAGCGTACTCGGAAACCTGGTGGTGGTAGGTCTCGGCCTGGGCCTTGGCCTCCCTGAGCTGTCCGACCAGTCCTTTGATCTCATCGTTCTGCTCGTAGGACTTCTCCCTCTCCTCGATCTGGCGGGCGAGCACGGAGATCTGCTTGACGATCTCGTTCTCCTTGTCCTTTCCGAGAGACTTGGTCTGCTGGATGTACTCAAGATCCTGGAGCTGTTTCTTCAGCTGCTTGACGGGAACCTCGTTCTTCTCGTCTGTCTTCTCAGTCCTGTAGGGGGCGAGCTGCTCCTTGAGGGCGGTGACCTTCTGGTTCCACTCATCCCTGAGCTCCTTTGTCTCCCTAACTTTCTGGTTGAGCTGGTCGCGCTCTTCCCTGCACTTTCCGGCCTCGTCGACGAGCTCCCTGACCTGTCCGTTGAGGGCGTCCCTCTTGGACTTCCACTCCTTGGTCTGGTTGTTCAGCTCGTCCCTGAGCTTCCTGTGCTTCTCAGCATCCTCGTTCACGATGCCGCGCTTCTCTTCCAACTCGTTCAGGTCAGCCTCAGAAGCCTCGGTCTCGCAGGCCGCGGTCTCAATAGTTTCCTCTGTTGCCTGAACCTGCTGCTCTTCCTGAGAATCCTGCTGCTGAATTTCCTCCATACCCATTTCCATAAATCCACACTCAATATTCGACACGGCCGTGAGTAAGCACGGCCCACTTGATTGGGTCTAAGAGCGTCTTATTTATAACACTTTCTGAAGCTGCACCGATATCGACGTGAAGGAACCGGTGTTAAGGAATAATTGCGGCACCCGGGAATTCCCGTATGGTGGATGCAGATGATGGAATTCAGAGATGTTCATCCCCGGAATGGAGGTGGGTGATCCGACACGTCCCGCAACCCATGTCACCACTTACCTTATAATATAAATATTGAAATCTTCAATCGGCGTCCTGATTCAAATGAGCAACGTCTGTCCCCTTGACTACAGATACGGACGCGAGGACATGAAAGCCGTGTTCTCCGAGGAGAGCCGCATCCAGAACCAGATGTACGTAGAAGCCGCCCTTGCCAGGGCACATGCATCCCTCGGCACCATCTCCGAGGAGGACGCTAAGGAGATCACAAGGGTCGCCAGCCTCGATGTGGTCAGCGTCGACAGGATCAAGGAGATCGAGAAGGACACCAGGCACGACCTCATGGCCATGGTCAAGGCCATGACCGAGAAGTGCAACGGCGATGCCGGGAAGTACGTCCACCTGGGCGCGACATCCAACGACATCGTCGACACGGCCACCGCACTCCAGATCAAGGCCGCCTTGGAGATTGTCCTTGAGGACGTTGACAACTTCATCTACACCCTCGCCGTGATCGCCAAGAGGGAGAGGGACACCCTCGAGATCGGCAGGACCCACGCACAGTTCGCCATCCCCATCACCTTCGGGTTCAAGATCGCGGGATACATCGCGGAGATGCTCAGGCACAGACAGAGGATCATCGAGTGCATGCCCAGGGCATGTGCCGGAAAGATGGCCGGAGCCGTCGGTACAGGAGCCGCCCTCGGAAAGAACTTCTTCGAGATCCAGAGAAGGGTCATGACCGACCTCGGACTCACCTACGAGCCCGCCGCCACACAGGTCGTCGGACGCGACAGGTACACGGAGGTCATCTGCCTCATGGCCAACATCGCCACATCCATCGAGAGGTACGGAACCGAGATCAGGAACCTCCAGAGGTCCGAGATCGGAGAGGCCTCCGAGTTCTTCGATGTCAAGAAGCAGGTCGGAAGCTCAACCATGGCACAAAAGAGGAACCCAATGAACTCCGAGAACGCATGCGGTCTCGCCAGGGTCATCAGGGGATTCGTCACACCCACCTTCGAGAGCCAGGTCCTCTGGCATGAGAGGGACCTGTCCAACTCCTCCACCGAGAGGTTCACCCTGCCCCACGTCTTCATCCTCGTCGATGAGATCCTGAAGAAGATGAACTGGATCTTCGAGGGCCTGGATGTCCACAGGGACAAGATGCTGGAGAACATCGAGTCCTCCCGCGGACTCGTCATGGCCGAGCCCCTCATGATGAAGCTCACCGAGAAGGGAATCGGAAGGCAGGACGCACACGAGATCATCCGTGAGTCCTCCATGATCGCCGAGGACCAGAAGAGACACCTCAGGGACGTGCTCATGGAGAGGGAGGACCTCAAGGGAGTGCTGACCAAGGAGGAGATCATCGCCACCATGGATGCCTCCAACTACGTCGGCGGTGCCAGGGAGATCGTGGACAAGATGGTCTCCGCGGCCGAGGAGGCCACCGGAAGGAAGGTGGAGTGAACATGCAGCCGGCCGTCAAGCAGGGTCTGATCCTCGGAGCTGTGGCCGGAGCCTTCATCGGTGTGGCCTTGTGGCTCTACACCGACGTCATCGGATGCCTGCTCCTGATCCCCTTCACGGCGGTCATGGGAGCTGCACCCCAGTTCCTCAAACCGGCCGACATGGACGATGAGGACGACTGAACGAACAGAAATACAACATTAAAGCCGGGGGAGACCCCGGCGGTTTACATTATCAGAGTTTCTTTCCGGCGTTGGGGCCGGGTGTCACGTAGTAGATCTCCTCCACATCCATCTTCACGAGGTTCTTGGCGGGGAGGGTCTCCCTCTTGGCGTGTGCGAAGGCGACGGCCTTCTCGTAATCGGCACCGGAGTTCTCGATGGTCACGGTTCCCTTGATCTGGTAGGACTCCTTCGCCTCGGGGTTCCAGATGTAGAACGCGGCCTTGGGGTTCTCCTTCAGGTTGGCAAGTGTCTTGTTGAGGAAGTTGTCCACGAGCCAGATCTTGCCGTCATCGCCTGCGATCAACATACCAACGGGGACAACGTTGGGGACACCGTCCTTGGATGCGGTAGCGAAGGAGAAGACTCCCTGTTTCTTCATCTCATCGAGCATTTCCTGTGTGAGCTTCGACATGGATGGTGTATCGTGTGATGCCGTTATAATCCCAGCGGGGAGCCGACGGGACGCCAATGTATATATCCGTCCCATGGGTAGGTTCCCATCATGCAGCGGAGCTCGATATTCACCAGGGATTTCTTCCTCGATGCGGCCATATCGCTCTTCTGCTGCCTGAACTACTTCGCACTTCTGATCAACATCGTCGGATTCTCCACGGACACCTTCGGTGCCTCCCCTGGAGAGGCGGGATTGGCCGCGGGGATCTACGTCATAGGCGGACTGTTCGCCAGGATCTTCATCGGCAAGTATGTGGAACTCGTAGGGAGGAAGAGGATGCTGATCATAGGTGTGGTCTTCGCCCTAATCATGTCCCTGTCGTACTTCTGGGTGTCCTCACTGACTGTTCTGTACGTGGTTAGGTTCCTGCACGGTATGGCCTACGGCATCACCAGCACATGCACCAACGACATAGTCTCCAAGCTCCTCCCCAGGGAGAGGAGGGGCGAGGGCATGGGATACTTCCTGCTGAGCATCACCTTCGCCAGTGCCGTTGGTCCGCTCCTGGGGATGGAACTGGGTGCCACCGGCGACTACAACCTCGTGTTCTCGGTCGGCGTGGTCATGTACAGCCTCGCCTTGGTGTGCGCATTGGTCATCCGTGTCGAGGATGAGGTCCTGACCGAACAGCAGATATCGGATGCGAGGAGCTTCAGCCCGTCCAACCTGTTCCAGAAGGCTGCGGTCCCGCTTGCGATGATCAGCATGGTGTTCTACTTCGCATACTCCAGCATCCTCTCGTTCATAGACTCGTTCTCCGAGGAGACGGGGATGGTCGCGGCGGCCACCTTCTTCTACGTGATGATCTCCATGGGGACTTTGGTCTCCAGACTCACCACGGGGAAGATATTCGACAGGAAGGGGCCGGACATCGTCATGTTCCCGGGATACATCGCATTCATAGTCGGGATGCTGGTCTTCGGCATGACCCGTTCCGACATACTGTTCCTCGCCGCGGGATTCGTCATAGGTTACGGGATCTCGATCGTGTACTCCATCTGTCAGACCATGGTCATCAACGAGACCCCCGCACACAGATACGGTGTTGCCACATCCACATTCGCGGCGATAGTCGACCTGGGATCCGGTCTCGGTCCCATGGTCCTAGGAGTGATACTGCCGTCCACCGGATACACCAGGATGTACACCCTGTGTGCGATGATCGGTGTGGTCAGTCTCCTGATGTACATTGGATTCGGAAGGAAGCACGGTAGGAAGACAGATTCCGACCCAGGACATTCCAGTTAAGTATTTATGGATGGTCTGGATACCACGGCTTACCGGATTGTTTGGGCAAGTAGATCAGCCCGGTAGATCGCTGCCTTCGCAAGGCAGAAGTCGCGAGTTCGAATCTCGCCTTGTCCACCACTTATTATTATCTATGCTGATATCCTTCATGCCTATAGATGAGCCAATCCGTAAAGGGGTAAGATGGAGTCTTTAAAGATAATAACAATTGAAGGCTTTAAGTCCATTAAAAAATGCGAATTGAAG
>JAEDJU010000013.1 GCA_016296195.1 Candidatus Methanomethylophilaceae archaeon
TGGCCTGCCTCTGGTTGTCGTTGAAGTATGCGGGGACGGTGATGACCGCCTTGTCTACGGTCTCTCCGAGGTAGGACTCCGCATCCTTCTTGATCTTCTGAAGGATGAATGCGGAGATCTGCTGGGGAGTGTACTCCTTTCCGAGTGCGGTGACCTTCTCGCTGGATCCCATCTTCCTCTTGACGTTCTTGATGGTTCCGTCGGGGTTGGTGACTGCCTGCCTCCTCGCAGGCTCTCCTACCAGGAGCTGTCCGTCCTTGGTGAATGCGACGTACGAGGGGAAGGATTTCCCTCCGACGCTGGTTCCCTCTGCACTGGGGATCATCGTAGGCCTTCCACCCTCCATAATAGAGGCGGCCGAGTTGCTTGTTCCGAGGTCAATTCCGATTATTCTTGACATTTCTGCTCACCTACTTGTTTTTAAATCGTTTCTTAAGCCGTTTTCTTTGTGACTTTCACTTTCGAGTACCTGAGGACCTTGCCGTTGAGGGTGTATCCCTTCTGGAACACCTCCGCGACCATATCGTCCTCCTCACCCTCCACCGTGCACAGGGCCTCGTGGAAGTTGGGATCGAACTTGCCGTCTGCGGGAATCTCCTGCAGACCGTTCGCCTCGAGGATCTTCATCAGGTTCGCCCTGACACCGGCGATCCCCTTGACGAACTCGGTCTCCTCACCGGCGTGCTCCAGGGCACGGTCCAGGTCGTCCACGATGGTCAGCAGGTCCGAGACGATGGACGAACAGGCGTACTTCCTGTACTCCTCGTTCTCGCGCTGCGACCTCTTGCGGTAGTTGTCGAAATCCGCCTGCAGCCTCCTGGCCATGTCCAGGTACTGCTCTGCCTTCGCCTGGGCCTCGGCGAGGGGATCCTTCTCCTCGACCTTCGGTTCCTCAGGCGTCTCCGCAGCGGCCCCCTCCTCGGGAACCTCGTCCTTCTGTCTAGACTTACCAGTCATACGTAGAGCCTTCTTAATCATGGGATAATGGAAAGGGAGGTCGGACGACCTCCCTGTTTGGATTTTCAGGGGTTTCAGTCGTCCATTCCGGGGGGCATTCCGCCCTCTCCGACCTGGGGCATGGGGCTGGCGCGGGCCGCGATGACATCGTCGATCCTGAGGATCATGACGGCTGCATCGGTAGCGGAGTTGATGGCCTGCTTTCCGATCCTGTGGGGCTCGATGACGTTGAGGGACATCATGTCCTCGACCTTTCCGGTGAAGGGGTTGAGTCCAGCGTACTTCTTTCCGCCCTTGTGCTGCTTCCTCATCTCGATGACGATGTCGATGGGGTCCAGTCCTGCGTTCTCGGCGAGTGTGGAGGGGATGATCTCCATTGCGGATGCGTAGGCCTCGATTGCGATCTGCTCTCTTCCTCCGACGGAGGCGGCGTAGTCACGGAGCTGCATTGCGATCTCCATTGCGGTGGATCCTCCTCCGGTGACCATCATTCCGTCCTCGATTGCGACCTTGACGACGGACCAGGCATCGACCAGGGACCTCTCGACCTCGTCTGCGACGTGGTTGGTTCCTCCCCTGACGAGCACGGAAACGGTCTTAGGGTCTTTGACTCCGGTGATGAATGTCATCTCCTCGTCCTCGACCTTCTTGAGCTCGACGGTCTCGGCGTATCCGAGGTCGGATGCATCGATCTCAGCGATCTTGTTGACGATGTTGGCTCCGGTGGACCTTCCGAGCCTCTCCATGTCGGACTTCTTGACACGCCTGCAGGCGTAGATTCCCTCTTTGGCGAAGAAGTGCTGTGCGAGGTCGTCGATTCCCTTCTGGCAGAAGACGACGTTTGCTCCGGAGTTCTTGACCTTCATGACCATGTCCTTGAGCATCTTCTCCTCCTCGGCGATGAATCCTGCGAGCTGGCTGGGGTCGGTGATCTGGATCTTTGCGTCGATCTCGGTCTTCTTGACCTCGAAGGCTGCGTCGATCAGAGCGATCTTGGCCTCGTTGACGATCTTGGGCATGTTGGGCTGGACGGGCTCCTTGTCGATGATGAGTCCCTTGACGATGTAGGACTCCTCCATCTTGGCTCCTGCCTTCTTGACGGTCTGGATGTTCTTGAGGTCCACGACGTTGTTGCCCTCCTTGTCCTTGTCCACGACGGTCCTGACGGCGTCGACGATCATGTCGGAGAAGTACTCCTTGGCGTTGTTGACCTGCTTGGAGTTCATCGCTGCCTGTGCGATCAGCTTGAGGGTCTCGGTGTCATCGAGTGTGACCTTCATGGCGACGTCGTTGAGGACCTGCTGGGCCTTGTCGTTTGCGAGCCTGTATCCGCTTGCGATGATGGTGGGGTGGACGTTGGCATCGATCAGGTCGGTGGCCTTCTTGAGGAGCTCACCGGCGAGGATGACGGATGTTGTGGTTCCGTCTCCGACCTCTGCATCCTGGGTCTTTGCGACCTCGACGAGCATCTTGGCTGCGGGGTGCTGGACATCCATCTCCTTCAGGATGGTGACTCCGTCGTTGGTGATGACGACGTCTCCCATGGAGTCGACGAGCATCTTGTCCATTCCGCGGGGTCCGAGGCTGCTCCTGACTGCGTCAGAGATTGCCCTTGCTGCGGCGATGTTGTTGAACTGAGCGTCCTTTCCTTTCTCCCTCTTGGTTCCTTCCCTGAGGATGATGACGGGGGCGTTTCCCATTCCCATTTTTAATTCCTCCAATATTTTCCTAACTAGGAATACTAACTGCTGTGAAGTTTGTTCTTCTATATAAATCTGACTTATCTGAACACCATATCTCCGATAGGATTCGAAGGGTCATCGGAAGGTCCGTCCGGGACATGTCCAGATATATTCCCAATGATATCCAGACACCATGTCGAGTGAGGAGGAACGCCTGGAGCAGGTGGTCGAGATGCTGTCTCCCCTGGGCGAGATCACATGGAAAGAGATGATGGGCGAATACCTGCTGTATCTGGACAGATTCGGATTCGGTGGCATCTACGATGACAGGCTCATGTTGAAGCCCACACCGTCGGTTGACAGGATGATCCCCGATGCGCCGCGCGAGGCACCATACCCCGGAGCAGGGGCCATGGTTGTTGCAGATAGTGTCCCTCTGGAGATTCTGATGGAACTGCTGCCGCAGATGTGCTTCGAACTGCCCAAAAAGAAAGCATGCAGGCCCTTCTGAACGGTCGAAACCCTGGAAAGTTGAAAAAATCGGTTGGAAGATCGTGCGAATGGTCTCGATAACCTCTTTGGGACCATGACCGTGGGGACAAGCCCCACGGTCCGATTATTGTTTCACTCGGATTCCTGCTCCAGGAGCAACTTGTATCCGACGGGCATGACCTTGATGAACATGGGAAGGTAGCTGTCCCAGTCCTTCAGGATCCTCTCGGCCTTCGCGCTTCCGGTGTACCTGAGGTGGTCCTCTATGATGCCCTTCAGCTCGGCGACATCCTTCTCGGACTCCACGAGGGACAGTTCGACCATATCCATGTTGCAATGCCTGTCGAAGTCACCGTCCTCGTCGAGGACATAGGCGATACCTGCGGACATTCCGGCGGCGAAGTTCCTGCCGCACCTGCCGAGCACGACGACACGACCTCCGGTCATGTACTCACAGCAATGGTCTCCGGCACCCTCCGATACGGCCACGGCACCGCTGTTCCTCACGCAGAACCTCTCACCGACGGAACCCGCGGCGTAGAGCTCTCCGGATGTCGCACCGTACATCAGGGTGTTACCGGCGATGACGTTGCCGCAGGGAACCTCCCTGTCATGGGTGAGGATGATCCTTCCGCCGGAGAGACCCTTTCCAACGTAGTCGTTGGCGAGTCCCTTCATCCTGAAGGTCACACCCTTGGTGAGGAACGCACCGAAGCTCTGTCCGGCGGCACCGACGAACGTTATGTCCAAAGTATCATCCTTCAGGTCGGCACCCCTGCGGACGATCTCTCCGGACAGCATCACACCCACGGAACGGTCGACGTTGGTGAGCCTGTAGACCTGCTCGGTCCTCCTGCCCGTCCTGATAGCCTCGCCGCAGTCCTCCAGGATCCTCCTGTCGAACACACGGGCGAGGATGTCGGTCTGACCGGATCCGATCCTCCTGTCACCGTCGAGGGTCACGAACATGGGCGTGAGGTCCATGTGGGACGGCTTGCCCTCTGTGGGCTTCACCTTCAGCAGGTCCGCACGGCCGACGATCTCGTCCAGGGACCTGAATCCCATGCGGGCCAGGGTGGCCCTGACGTCCTCGGCCATGAACCTCCAGTACCTGATGACCTCATCGGCGTTGGACCTGAACTTGGCCCTCCTCTCGGGGTCCTGTGTGGCGATACCGACGGGACACGTGTTGGTGTGGCACTTGCGGCACATCACGCATCCCATGGCGACCATGGGCGATGTGGCGAACCCGAACTCCTCTGCACCCAGCAGGGCGGCGACGATCACGTCCCTGGCGGTCTTCATCTGACCGTCCACCTGCAGACGAACGCGTCCGCGGAGACCGTTGATCATGAGAGTCTGCTGGACCTCGGCCAATCCGGTCTCCCAGGGGGATCCGGCATACCTTATGGAGGACAGGGGACTGGCTCCGGTACCACCGTCTCCGGATGATATCAGTATCATGTCGGCACCGGCCTTCGCGACACCTGCCGCGACGGTTCCCACACCGGCCTCGGAGACCAGCTTCACACTGATGCGTGCGGAGGGGTTGATGCACTTGAGGTCGAAGATCAGCTGCTTCAGATCCTCGATGGAATAGATGTCGTGGTGTGGCGGAGGTGAGATCAGGGTGATTCCGGGCAATGTGTGCCTGGTGGCCGCGATTACGGCATCGACCTTGAATCCCATCAGCTGACCGCCCTCTCCGGGCTTGGCACCCTGTGCGACCTTGATCTGGAGTTCGTCCGCGTTGACCAGGTACTCTGCGGTGACACCGAACCTTCCGGAGGCCACCTGCTTGACGGCAGACCTGAGGTTCCTGCCATCGGGCTGAACCTTGAACCTGACCGGGTCCTCTCCTCCCTCACCGGTGTTGCTCTGGGAACCGATCCTGTTCATGGCCTCGGCGAGGCACTCGTGGGACTCCTTGCTGATGGCACCGAACGATATGGCACCGGCGACGAACCTCCTCATGATGGATTCGACGGACTCGACCTCGTCGATCGGGACGGGTGTGCCCTCAGTCACATCCAGCAAGTCGCGGATGAAGAAGTTCCCGTTGTCCTCGATCTCGGCGAAGCGATGGTACTCCTCCGCACTGTCCTCGCGGACGGCCGCATGGAGGGCCTTTATGGAATCGGGGGTCCAGCAGTGCCTCTCCCCGTCCTTCCTGTATGTGTAGATGCCCTGATCTGTCCCGAGGGGGTCGTCATCGGAGGAGATGGCGGCCTCGTGGATGCGGAGGTATTCATGGGCGATGTCGTCCAGTCCGATTCCGCAGACCTTGGAGGATGTGTCACCGAAGTACTTCGATGCCACTCCGCGGTCGATACCGACGGCCTCGAAGAGCCTGGAACCGCGATAGGACCTGATGGTCGCTATTCCCATCTTGGACATTATCTTGAGGAGACCCTTGTCGGTGGCCTTCAGGTAGTTGCGCTCGGCGGTGTCGGCATCGATGTGGATCCTGCCCTTGGACACGAGGTCCTCGATGACCGCCAGGGCCATGTACGGATTGACGGCGTTGGCACCGTATCCGATGAGCAATGCGAAGTGCATGGTCTCCCTGGGTTCACCCGACTCCACGACCAATGCTGTCTGGATCCTCTTCCTGCGGTTGATCAGATGCTGATGGACCGCGGACAGGGCCAGGAGACTGGGCATGGGGACCTCCCCCTCGGGAACGTTCCTGTCTGACAGTATGATATATGCGGCTCCCGCATCCACGGCGGCCTCGGCCTTGGCGCACAGCAGGTCCAATGCGGACTCCAGCACTCCGGGCTCGGAGGATGCCTTGAATGTCGTCGGGATGGTCACCGCCGTGAATCCCCTGTACCTGAGGTTCTTGAGCAGGTCCAGCTCCCTGTTGGTGATGACGGGATGTCTGGCCTTCACGACCTTGCAGAGCTTCGGGGTGGGATCGAGGATGTTCTGATGGACGGACCCTATGTATCCCATGGTGGACATGACCAATTCCTCCCTGATCGGGTCGATCGGGGGGTTCGTGACCTGTGCGAACTGCTGGCGGAAGTAGTTGAACAGCATCTGCGGGCGGTCGGACATGATGGCCAGGGGGACGTCGAATCCGGTGGAACCGGTTCCCTCCTTGCCCTGGACCGCCATGGGCTCGATGATCCTGTCAACATCCTCGGCCGAGTATGAGAACTGCCTGAGGCGGGGCACGTATGAATCGATGGTACGGCCGACCTGCCTTCCGGAGGACAGACTGTCCAGGTCCAGACGGTTCTTCTCCAGCCAATCACGGTAGGGGTATAGGGATGCGAAGCTCGCCTTGATGTCGCTGTCGCGGATGATCCTGCCCTCGGTGGTGTCGATCATGATCATCTTTCCGGGCTTCAGACGTCCGGTCTCGACCATGTGCGACTCCTCCATGGGGATCACACCCGCCTCCGATGCCAGGATCATCATGCCGTCGTCGGTGACGCAGTACCTGGCGGGACGCAGACCGTTCCTGTCGAGCATACCTCCCGCACACCTTCCGTCGGTGAACAGGACGGCGGCCGGACCGTCCCAGGGCTCCATCAGGATGGAGTGGTACTCGTAATAGGCCTTGAGACTGTCCGGAATAGGATTCTTGTCGTTCCATGACTCGGGGATCATGATGGAGAGTGCGTTGGGCATCTCCTTCCCGGACATGGTCAGGAACTCGAAGACGTTGTCAAGTGTTGCACTGTCGCTCATGCCGGACTGCATGATGGGACAGATGGACTGTATGTCGGGCAGGAGCTCCGACTCCATGACGCTCTCGCGGGCCTGCATCCAGGACCTGTTGGAACGGATCGTGTTGATCTCACCGTTGTGGCAGAGCATCCTGAAGGGCTGGGCCAGCTTCCATGCAGGGAGGGTGTTGGTGCTGAACCTGGAGTGGACCATGGCGATGGCGGAGTCGAAATCCGGGTCGGAGAGGTCCAGGTAGTAGTCCCTGAGCTGTTCCGGCGTGAGCATCCCCTTGTACACCATGCACCTGGTGGACAGGCTGCATATGTAGAACTGGTCCGCCGATGCGGATCCGGAGGCGGCGATGCGGTTGCTGACCTGCTTCCTGACCCTGTAGAGCTTGTGCTCCAGGACCTCGGGGCTGTCATATGATGTGACGAACACCTGGACGATCCTGGGCTCCCCCTCGAGGGCCATGGGTCCGGGGACCGAATGGTCGACGGGCACGTCCCTCTCGGCGATTATGTAGAGCGCGTTGTCGGCGCAGACCTCCCTGAAGAGGGCCATGCAACTCTCGGCGCATGACCCCTCCTGGGGAAGGAAGAAGAGTCCGGTCCCGTACCTTCCGGCCTCGGGAACCGGTATCCTCAGTTTCCTGATGAACTCATGGGGGATCTGGACGAGGATTCCGGAACCGTCACCGGTCTTCCCATCCCCGTTCTCCGCACCCCTGTGGGCCATGTTCTCCAGCAGCTGGAGGCCGTACTCCACTATGCGGTGCTCCTTCCTACCGTCTATGTTGACGGCCATTCCCACCCCGCAGGCGTCATGCTCGTAGGATGGGTCGTAAAGACCTATTGATCCCCCGTTCATCATAACCCTCAGCGGATGAAGAGCAGTTCGCGGTACTTGGGCAGAGGCCACATGTCGTCGTCCACGATCATCTCGAGGGCGTCCACATGCTCCCTGATCTTCTCGAGATAGGGGATGACCTTGTCGTGGAATCCGACGGCCTTGGAACGCTCGCACTCGCATGCGCTGACCTCGTCGCAGACCTTCTCCATCTCGATGGCGAGGGCACGTGCCTCGCTGGTGTGGATGGCGATGTCCTTGATGATCTGGATCTCTCCTGCAGCGACCTGCTCGTACTCTCCGGGGGAGAAGATCTCCTTCATCTTGGAGACGTTGTCCAGGAGGATGGACTGGTACCTGGTCGCGACGGGGAGGATGTGGTTGGCTGTGAGGTCGGCGAGGACCCTGACCTCGATCTCGATCTTCTTGCAGTAGATCTCCCAGTTGATCTCGGTCCTTGCCCTGAGCTCCACATCGGTCATGACGTTGGTGTCCTTGTAGATCTCGAGGGTCTGGGGGGACAGGAACGCATCGTACACGACGGGTGCGCTGGTCTCGCAGTCCAGTCCGCGCTTGGCGGCCTCGGCCTTCCACTCATCGGAGTATCCGTTTCCGTCGAAGCAGACCTTCTGGCATGCCCTGTAGGTCTCACGGGTCTCGTCCAGGACCGCCTGCATGACGGGTGTTCCGGCGGCGATCCTCTTGTCGACGGCCTCCTTGAACCTCTCCAGCTGGTACGCGGTGATGGTGTTGAGGACGGTGATCGCGGATGCGCAGTTGGCGGATGATCCGACAGCCCTGAACTCGAACCTGTTACCGGTGAACGCGAACGGGGAGGTCCTGTTCCTGTCGGTGTTGTCGATCAGGAGCTGGGGGATCTGGGGGATTCCGAGGCTGTATCCGCTCTTTCCGCTGATCTTGACCATGTCGGTGGAGTTCAGCAGCTCGTTGAAGGCGGTGGTGACCTGGGTTCCCAGGAAGGAGGAGATGATCGCGGGAGGCGCCTCGTTTGCTCCGAGCCTGTGGGCGTTGGATGCGGTCAGGACGCATGCCTTGAGCAGTGCGTTGTTGTCGTAGACGGCCTTGAGGACGTTGGCCATGAAGGTGAGGAACCTGAGGTTCTCCTCATCGGTCTTTCCGGGGGACATGAGTCCGATTCCGGAGCCGGTTCCGAGGGACCAGTTGCAGTGCTTTCCGGATCCGTTGACACCTGCGAAGGGCTTCTCGTGGAGGAGCACCTTGAATCCGTGCTTCTCGGCGACGGTCTTCATGAGGGCCATGAGGACGAGGTTGTGGTCGATGGCGAGGTTGGCCTGCTCGAACACGGGTGCGATCTCGAACTGGTTGGGTGCGACCTCGTTGTGCCTGGTCTTGATCGGGATTCCGAGCTTGTAGCACTCGAACTCCAGGTCCTTCATGAACTCGATGACCCTTCCGGGGATGGATCCGAAGTAGTGGTCCTCGAGCTGCTGGTTCCTGGCGGAGTTGTGTCCGACCAGTGTCCTCTCGGCCATGATGAGGTCGGGGCGCTGCGCGTAGAGGGCGGCGTCCACGAGGAAGTACTCCTGCTCCCAACCGAGGTAGGAGTAGACGAAGTCCTCCTCGATGCCGAAGTACTTCAGGACCTCTGCGGCGGCCTTGGACACCGCGGTCTCGGACTTCAGGAGGGGGGCCTTGTAATCGAGGGCCTCTCCGGTGTATGAGATGAAAACAGTGGGGATGCAGAGGCAGTCTCCCATGATGAATGCGGGGGATGAGGGATCCCATGCGGTGTATCCCCTGGCCTCGAAGGTGTTCCTGAGACCTCCGCTGGGGAACGAGGATGCATCGGGCTCCTGCTGACAGAGAAGCTTTCCGGTGAACTCCTCCAGGGACTCGCCCTTTCCGTAGGGCTCCGCGAAGGAATCGTGCTTCTCCGCGGTTCCGCCTGTGAGGGGCTGGAACCAGTGGGTGTAGTGGGTTGCTCCCATGTCCATTGCCCAGCGCTTCATTCCGGCCGCCACATGCTCGGCGACCTCCCTGCTGAGGGTGACTCCCTGTTCGATGGACTCGTACACCTTCTGCCTGGTGTCGGCAGAGAGGTACTTCCTCATGTTCTTCCTGTTGAATACGTTGCAGCCGTAGTACTCGGAAGTCGCACGAGCAGGAGGGACCGCGACAACGGTCTCCCTGACGAAGGCTTCCTCAACCGCTCTGAACCTGCTGTTGGACATAATCCCGCATTGTACGTTACCTACTTATAAATCTTCCGAAAAAGACGAGATAAAAAATCAGTGTATTTCGAATAGATTAGACAAATGTCTAATGAAATTTATCAAATACCACAGATAAAAACACCTCGGGGGCCCTCTTCGGGACACCCATCGGAGTCGGAAACTCGGAAAGGACGGACAGGGAGCATCCTCTCGGCAGGCGGGTGCGGATCGTCCATGAACGCACTGTACAAATGTCTAATCGTGGCGTGACGCACACGTGCGTGCGCGTGATGGTAAACAGTGTTATCACGAAATAATCGAAGAGAATCCAATCGCTCTCAAATACTGAGAACATAGATTCGCCGCTCAGGGAAAGAGATGGCATTCAAGCTCTTCAAGAACGGAGATGACCTCTACAGTCAGGGAGATGACCTGATCAAGAGGGGGGAATACGCAAAGGCGCGTGACATCCTCCAGAAATCGATAGACAAGGAAGGCGGAGTGGATGACGTTGCTGCCGTGAAGGTAGCCCTGATAGATCTGTCATCGCACCTCACCAATCCTGCAGCATATAGGAACCTCGAATCAAAGCTGAAGGCTGTGTCGGAGAAGCAGTTGGAGTTCGGACTCACGAGTTTCGACCGCGATGCCCTCCTGACGGAGTGCGACCTGACAGCGCAGAAGCTGCAGATCATGGGCGGTGCCAACGATGCCAACAAGAACACCGCGGCACAGCAGCTCCAGGACCTGGCGATCAGATACCAGTCGGAGATCGGCGACAGGAACCTCATAGTCATAGAGATATTCAAGAACGACACCACGGTCACTGGTATGACCGAGTTCTACAACCTCATGGCCGTGTCCTACGAGTACATGTCGGATGCGGTCGTGTGGGATAACCCCTCACAGGCGGCCGAGTATCAGCAGATCGCCATGGGGTACAGACAGCAGAACGGACAGTCCGGTGATGCCAACCTGGCGAAGATAAGGTCGTATTCCTGCACCAGCAAATGCTGGTTGTGCGGAAGGATCGCGACCGGAGAGGGCATACACTTCTTCAGCGCACCCGCAGACGTGTCCCCTGCCCTGGACAAGGATGACAACGGTGTCGCTAAGTCAAAACCCGAGGGATCCACGGAGATCTACATCTGCCGTGCCTGCTACTCTGCGGTCTCCAACCGTTCTGATGAGATCTCACAGGATTACTACAACAGGGCCATGGCCGAGATGAGGGCCATGGAGGCAAGACTGCAGGCAGAGATCGCCGCACTCCAGACACAGATCTCGTTCGCAAGGATGAACAGATAAAATGGACCAATTGGTAGAACTCAGATGCAAATACTGCGGGGCACCCCTGGACAGGGAGCAGATCGAGTCCGACTCGCCCTATGTGACGTGCCAGTGCTGCGGGACCAGCCAGCAGAGGGTCGACGCCAAGGCGTACATGCAGCAGATGATGGGACAGATCCAGTCGTGGATCAGCAAGGCCATACCTGGAGGGTTCTCACTTGCACAGCAGGAGAATGTGGACCCGATTGCCAGGCACAACATCTACATAACCAACGTCAAGCCGTCCATCGAGCTGGAGATAAGGGACTACCGTTTCGCACTGAACTCCGTGGTCTCATCGCCCCTCATAGTCCTGCCGTTCACAAAGGGGGAACCCGCAAAATCGAAACACTCATCATCCAACGTGTTCGAGTTCAACGCGAAGCTGAAGAGCATCGAACCGCTGGCTGTGGACGTCAACGACAGGGCTGCCATCACGGAGGCCGAGAACATGTCGATGGCCTATGCGCTGATCGTCAACAACTCGCAGCTCCTGACCGATACGACGCCCGGACGCTTCGCCCTGATGTCCAAGAACTTCAAGGAATCGGCGGAGGCCATCGGGAAATGCAAGGACTACGGACCGCTCGTGGGAAGGCTGAACGCACTGTCGGAGGTGTGCACCGCATCGGACATGGTCCTGAACGGCGACCACCTCGGATGCGTCACCAAGGCCGAGGCGGCCATCGGTATGCTCCAGAAGGCGAAATCGGAGATCCTCAGGAACCCCAAGCTGGCCATGATGATCAGGGCGGTGGACCTGGAGATAGGACAATCCAAGGCACTGAAGAGCGTGGCCGAGATGTCCGTCACCGGGACCAACGGGGATGCCTTGGGAACTTTGGAGGTAATGAACAAGCTCGGCAGCCTGAACTACCCCTCCGACCAGTCCTGGAACCCTCTCCTGAGGAAGAAGGACCGCGATTACGAGCTGTTCAGCTATGTGGAGGGGATCGTGACCGCACGCAGCGAGGGCACCCTGCCGATATGCCCCGGAGACGGTGATATCCTCTATCCATTCTGGGACGTGGACCTGAAGTACAACTTCACCACGGGATCCCTGTTCTCGAAGAAGGTGGTAGAGGTCACCGAGGACATCCTCATACCCGCCACGTTCACCCTCAGCGCCGAGGCTCTCAGGAACCCCCGCAGGGGACTCACGGACATCTTCTCCGTGGTTCCGGAGAGTTCGATCATGGACAGGATCAAGGGCGAGCAGGACAGCATCAGTGGAGGTGCGGGTATCGGAAGACTGACGGATTCCGCCACGGACAACAGACCGGGCACAAGGTCCATCGTGCTCCCGCTCTCGACAAAGACGGAGGCCACCAGACTCGTGGAGGAGTACCTCAGGCAGAGCTGTTCCTCCAACTCCAAACTGAAACTCAGCAAGCCGTACGTCAAGAGGCTGATCTACATCCCATGTCGCATGGGAATGGATGGGATCTCCCTGCCGAGGGCCTTCGACAGGCTCACTCCGGCGGTTCTCTCTGACCCGGCCCTTAACAGCATCATAAAGATATGAGGGATGGAAAAATGACGGAAGAAGGAAAGGGGATGTCCACCAGGACGTGGAACGCCATCGCCGCGGGAGTGTTCCTGCTGGCGGTCGCACTGGGCATCCTGATATACTCGTCGACGGGAGACGTCTTCGACGTCCTCTGGACGATCCTGATAGTGTTCGGACTCTACGTCGGACTGTCGTCCGTGTTCAAGGACAGGGGTAACGACAACTTCGGACCCTCCGAGGCCGATGTGAGCCTCGTGGGAGGGATCATACTCGCCGGTATCGGTGTGTCCGGACTGGTGTACAGCGTCACATCCGATGTTCTCTACACGGTGGTGCTGCTCATCGTCATCGTCGCCGTGGCCGGAATCATAATGGCGATCAAGAACAGGAACGTGTGAAAATGGGATTGGATGACACAGTCAAGGACAAGATGAAAGGGGACATGTCCCTCACGGAGAGGATCGCCCTCTACATCCCCGGATACAGAGGATACAAGGAGAAGAACCTCCGCCGCGAGCAGGACAGGGCCGTGAGGAACGAACTGTCCCGCGCCATACAGGGCACCAAGGCGGACCTGGCCGAAATCCAGAGGGAGCTCGTGACCAAACCGAAGCTGATGCTCGACATCGAGAGGATCAGGACCAAGGTTGACAGGTACGACATAGATGTGAAGAAGGCCGTGAACGGGTACTCCGCGTTCCACGATGCCACCAAGATCCTGGAGGCGGACCTGGACAGGCTGGTGGAATGGGATGCACAGCTAATAGACGACATCCAGCTCATGAGGAGGGCCACCGCGGACCTCCTGGAGAGCGTCGACAACGAAGATGACGTCAAGGCGGAGGTCCGCAACCTGGAAAGGGGAGTTGACGGCCTGATCGAGGCATATCAGAAAAGGGAGTCCGTGATGAGGGGCTTCGAGAACAAGGAGTGATGAACGATGGCAAAGACCAATGTGGTCACCTGGGACTCCCAGGGGCCCGATGACATAATCTACGCTTACGAGCACGACGACCTGAGGACGCTCACATCCGTGACCGTACCTGAGCACGCAGTAGCGATATTCTCCAGGGACGGACAGCTCACTGGAGTCCTGGAACCCGGAAGGCACATGATCACCTCCAGCAACATCCCCTGGCTCACCAAGCTCTACAACCTGGCCATGGGATTCAAGGAGACCCCGTTCAAGGTGCAGATCATCTTCGTCTCATTGAAGATGTTCAACGGCAGATGGGGCATCCGCGGAATGGTCAAGGCGGCTAAGGGGTATGAGGTGCCCATAACGCTGATGGCCAACGGAGACTACCAGTTCAGGATATCCGATGTGCCCGTGTTCTTCACCCAGGTGCTCGGAGGATTGAAATCCTACACCACCGGCGATGTGAACGCGTTCATGAAGGCGTTCATCAACGAACAGGTAACACAGCAGCTCTCCCAGCAATACTACATGGAGATGCTCAACAACCTGGAGATCGCCTCCACATCCACCAAGGTGCTGATCGAGCAGTACTTCACCCAGAGGGGAATCGAGCTCCTGTCCCTGAAGATCGCCGAGGCGAGGACCACGGAGGAGGACCAGAAGAAGGTCTTCGAGTATCTCCAGTTCAGCAGCGCCAACGGAGAGGCGTTCAAGAGGTACGAGGTCATGGACAGGATGGCGGACGCCATCGGGAACTCCCAGGGAGGTGCGGCGATGGGCACCGGAATGCTCCTGTTCCCGCAGATGTACCAACAGCTCCAGCAGCAGCCCATCCAGGGGATCCAGGCACAGCAGCAGTTCCAACAGCAGCAGCCCAAGGTCCTCTGCCCGTTCTGCGGCGGACCCAACGACTATCCCTACAAGTTCTGCGGCAACTGCGGAAAGCCCTCGCCACAGATGCAGGCACAGCAGGCACCGACACCCCAACCCGCGGCACCTCAGCCCGCATCACCCGGAGCGGGAGCCGCACCCGGAATGAGGTTCAACAACTGCCCCTACTGCGGACAGGACATCAGCGGTCTCCCCAAGACCCCCAAGTTCTGCCCCTACTGTGCGGAGCAGCTGTTCTGATCCAAATCACCCGGCCCCTGTGGCCGGGTGTGAAAACACCCTTTCACCCTTCTATCACCCGTCTCTACGATTCTAGTATTTTTATCATCTATTCATTACGAAATTCGTAGAATTATTCTGTTAAACATCTATACAACGATTATAAATAGTAGGAATTCGTAACATCTTCTTGGAGGCAAGTAAAGATCGCTAAACGACAAGTAGCATGGATCTGCGGCGAGAACGGTTCGAAGAACTCGGATGCGACAGAGAAAGACTGGTCGATGGACACTTGTCTCTTGTTTGCATGAGATCACCGCCGTTCGCAAGACTCGACTGATGACCGCAACAAACAGGCACGAATGCCACCTTATCCCCTCCGGGGATCGATAGGTGAGGACCGGATTTTTCCATAGGACCGGTCCGTTCCCGGGTTGTACAATTCCATCATCTCAGGTATGTGATGTCCCGCACTTGGCACGGGATAAAGTACGATAAAGTGATTCGGTATGGCATGAGCGATCTGAAAGATTTCGTCACAACCATCCCCGACTTCCCGAAGCCCGGGATAATGTTCAGAGACATCACGACCATCGTCAACAGCGGAGAGGGACTGAAACTGGCCATCGACCAGCTCCTCGATGCCATCAAGGACCTGGATTTCGACCTCGTCGTCGGATCCGAATCCAGGGGATTCGTTTTCGGAACACCCGTCGCATACGAGCGCGGAAAGGGATTCGTCCTCGTCCGCAAGAAGGGAAAACTCCCGAGGGAGACCATCTCCGAGAGCTACGACCTGGAGTACGGATCCGCAACCCTCGAGATGCACAAGGACGCCATCAAGCCCGGACAGAAGGTCGTCATCGTGGATGACCTCATAGCGACCGGCGGAACCACCGAGGCCATCGTCAAGATGGTGGAGAAGGAGGGAGGGGAGGTCGTGAAGATCCTCTTCGTCATGGAACTCGCCGGACTCAAGGGAAGGGAGAAGCTGAAGGGATACGACGTCACATCCCTGATCACGTACGAGGGTGCCTGAGATGAAGGTCACAAGTGCAGGTATCGTCGACGGTTTCCTCCTGGACAAGTACGGCGTCAAGGGGAACATGTTCGTGAACGGCATGCCCGGGCTTTCCATGCCCTTCGAGATCGAGGATGCACCCGAGGGAACCAAGAGCTTCGCGGTCGTCTTCGATGACTACGATGCCATCCCCGTCAGCGGATTCTGCTGGATCCACTGGATCGCATGCGACATCAAGAAGACATCCGTCAAGGAGGGTGAGTCCCACAACTCCCCGGACTTCACGGAGGGATGCAACAGCTGGCACGGCATCGCCGACCGTCTGACACGCGAGCAGGCCGTCGGATACGGTGGACCCGCACCGCCCAACTGCACCCACAGATACACCCTCAAGGTCTACGCCCTGGACACGGAGCTCGGACTCGAGAGGGGATTCTTCCTCAACGACCTCTACTTCGCCATGAAGGGACACATCCTCGCTCATGCGGAGACGGTCGGAAAGTACTCCCCCAAGGAGTGATCACAAACACCGGGCGGCATGATTGCCCCCGGTACATTCCCCAGACCTCGATATCCCTTATAGAAATACATCATTATGGCGGCCCCGCCGGGATTCGAACCCGAGTTGTTGGTTCCGAAGGCCAACAGGATAAATCCACTACCCCACGGGGCCACACACCCGCATTAATCAACACCACGATAAAACCCTGCCTATCGGAAGTATCGGATGACAATTCCTATATCCGACCGCGAAGATTCGCCGTTCATGCCGAAGGTGATTATGAATCATGGTGCCGGCGGAGAGCTCATGCAGGAGTTCCTCTCCAAGCACATCACTAGCCATTTCCCCAAGATGAAAGCGGACGTCCCCCTGGATTCCATGGATGATTCCGCCGTCGTCGACGATGTCGTCTTCACCATTGACGGACACACCGTCAAACCGCTGTTCTTCCCCGGAGGTGACATCGGGAAGATATCCGTCGCAGGTACCGTCAACGACATATCCGTCATGGGTGCGACACCCATCGCCCTCGGCTGCTCCGTGATCATGGAGGAGGGTCTCGACATAGATGTCGTGGACAGGGTCATGGACAGTATGGGCAGGACCGCGGAGGGATGCGGTGTACCCATCGCGACCGGAGACACGAAGGTCGTGGAGGCCGGAGCCGTTGACCAGATGGTCATGTCAACCTCCGCCATCGGTAAGAGATCCCAATACCTGGACTCCAACCTGGCGAAGGCCGCCGAGTACAGGAAGGTGGACAACAGATGGTGCACCGACTCCAACGTGAGACCCGGGGACGCCATCATCGTCTCAGGTTACGTCGGTGACCACGGGGTCGCCCTCCTGTCCTTCCGCGAGGGATACGGATTCGAGAGCGAGGTCCAGAGCGACGTCGCCCCCCTGAACAAGATGATCGCCGAGGGACTGAAGGTCGGAGGGATCGTGGCCATGAAGGACCCCACCCGCGGAGGACTCGCCAACACCCTGAACGAGTGGTGCTCCAAGTCACACATCGGAATGGAGATTGAGTACTCCTCCATCCCCCTGAGAGACGGTGTGGTCAATGCATGCGATCTCCTCGGTATCGATCCCCTGAGCATCGGAAACGAGGGGA
>JAEDJU010000159.1 GCA_016296195.1 Candidatus Methanomethylophilaceae archaeon
ATGGGTGCGACACCCATCGCCCTCGGCTGCTCCGTAATCATGGAGGAGGGTCTCGACATCGATGTTGTGGACAGGGTCATGGACAGTATGGGGAGGACCGCGGAAGGATGCGGTGTGCCCATCGCAACCGGTGACACGAAGGTCGTAGAGGCCGGAGCCGTGGACCAGATGGTCATGTCCACATCCGCCATCGGTAAGAGGTCCCAGTATCTGGATTCAAACCTGGCGAAGGCCGCTGAGTACAGGAAGGTTGACAACAGATGGTGCACCGACTCCAACGTGAGGCCCGGGGACGCCATCATAGTGTCGGGTTACGTCGGTGACCACGGGGTCGCCCTCCTGTCCTTCCGCGAAGGATACGGATTCGAGAGCGAGGTCCAGAGCGACGTCGCACCCCTCAACAAGATGATCGCCGAGGGACTGAAGGTCGGAGGTATCGTGGCTATGAAGGACCCCACCCGCGGAGGACTCGCCAACACCCTCAACGAATGGTGTTCCAAATCCCACATCGGAATGGAGATCGAGTACTCGTCCATCCCCCTCAGGGACGGAGTGGTCAACGCATGCGACCTTCTGGGGATCGATCCCCTGAGCATCGGGAACGAGGGCAAGGCCGTCATGGGAGTCGTCCCCGAGATGGCCGAGGAGGTCGTCAAGGCACTCAGGAGGACACCCGAGGGAAAGGATGCAGCCATCATCGGTTACGCCACCGAGGGAGTCGAAAGGGTCATCCTCAGGACAGAGGTCGGAGGAAGGAGGATCCTGGAGGCACCCGCAGGGGATCCCGTTCCGAGGATCTGCTGATCATAAGGGGCAAGATGCCCCTCCCTTAATCTTCTATAACCATGTATCCCGATGATCGGAACGAACACATGATCATTGCTCTCCGAGACATCTCAACAACGATTCTAATGGGACCATCAGCCTTCTAATACTGGCAGTCCATCGCACCCTTAGGTGCACTATAATGGTCACATTCCTTCCATTCAAAGGCTACAGACCCAATCTGAGAGCAGGCGAGCACGTGGGGGACCGTATCTCCCCTCCCTACGATGTCATCGGGGAAGATTACCTCAAGGACCTCCAATCCCGCCCCTTCAATGTCACCAAGCTCACCCTGAATCCCGATGCGGACAAAAGGTACCACGGAGCGAGGAAGGAACTGGACTCCTGGATCGAGAACGGTGCCCTCAAGCAGGATGCGGACTCCTTCTACATCTACGAACAGACGTTCGATGACAACGGCACCACCCGGGTCCGTACAGGTATCGTTGGTATCCTGAAGACCGAGAAGTACGAGGATGGGAACATCATCCCCCATGAGGAGACGTTCTCCAAGGTCAAAGCTGACCGTCTGAACCTTCTCAGGGACATGGAGGCGCACCTTGAATCCATCTTCGGGATCTTCGAGGGCCTCACACCCGAGCTCAACAAGAAGATCAACGACCACGCATCCCTCGTCTACAGGTATGTGGATGATGCCGGTGTGGAGCACAAGTACTACAAGCTCTCGGACCCGGAGATCACAGCCGAGATCACCGAGCAGCTGAAGGACCAGAAGATGCTCATAGCCGATGGACACCACAGGTTCGAGACCGCACTGAACTACTCGCTTGAGAACCCCGATGATGAGAAGAAGGGATACGTGCTCGCGACTCTCGTTGCATCCGACAACTCCGGACTTGTCATCTGGCCCACCCACCGTCTCGTGGACTCCGAGAACATCTCCGAGAAGAACGCCATCAAGGGCATCTCCAAGGAGCTCACCATGACAGAGGTCACGGAGGAGGAGATGGAGGCCGGACTGAAGGACCACATGATGGGACTCATGTTCAAGACAGGCAAGTGCTTCCTCGCCGATTACGAGGGAGACGGATCCGCCATGTGGAAGTTGGACACATACGTCGCCCAGGAGAAGATCCTCAAAGGGGTCTACAAGTCCGATGAGGGCAAGGGAATCGTATCGTACGACGCGGAGCTGTCATCGGTGAAACAGAAGATGGCGGACAAGAAGCATGACCTGGCGATCATACTGAACGAACCCAGCCTCCAGACCATCTGGGACCTGTCGATGGATGGGAAGCGCATGCCCAAGAAGACCACGTTCTTCTTCCCGAAGATCTGGTCGGGATTCGTGTTCTATCTGATGAGATGATGGGGGCCAAGGCCCCCTGAGAAACTTTTTCTTGATTTTTCTCCGATCACTGCTTGGCGACGACTGCGAAGAATGTGAGATCGTCGGATCCGCTGTTGATCAGAGTATGTGTGCTGCCCTCGGGACAGTGGTGGCAGTCTCCTGCGGACAGCCTCTCCTCCACACCATCGCACACGGCCTTTCCGTATCCGGAAGTGATGAAGATGAACTCGCAGGCACCGTTGTGGGTGTGGGTTCCGATGGAGCATCCGGGCTTCAGACATCCGCGCATGATCTTGTTACCATTGACAACGGCCATGCGGGTGATATATGCGCCCTCGCCATCGAAGAAGTGTTCGATTACCTTCTCGTCGATTTCGTCAAAAGAGATCTTCATGATAGATTCGCCTCTGCGGAAGAATTGTGAAGGGTAGCAAAATAATAGATGGAGCCGCCGATGGGAATCGAACCCACGACCTACGCCTTACCAAGGCGTCGCTATACCCCTTAGCCACGGCGGCAGTTGTAGATGCTGGTATCCAGCAATCCTATATAATGATTTTTGTTAACGGGTTTAAGACCGCCCCCTTGAAGGAGACGGTCAAAGAGGTTTGTGTCATTCTTCGGTCTTCTGCTTGGAACCCGACCTGTCCAGGAAAGCGGGACCCTTCCAGCTCCACTTGCCCATGAGATGCATGAGCGCAGGAACGACATACGGAACGACGATCAACGAATCCACAAGGATTGCGAATCCGAGGGCAAATCCGACCTCCTGGAGCATGGCGGATCCGGACAGCAGAAGCGTGAGGAATGTACCTCCCATGATCAATCCGCAGAGGGAGATGATGGAGCCCGACCTAACCAATGCATCCTGGATGGCCTCATCATCGGAGAGCCCCTTCAGCTTGCCCTCCCTTATACGGGTGGTCAGCAGGATATCGTAGTCCATACCGAGTCCGAGACAGATGACGAACAGGACGATGGGCACGATCCAGACAACATCCGTGGACAGGGTGTGCACGAACAGCAACTGCACGACACCGAGCGTCCAGATGACACTCATCAGGATGGTCGCCAGAGACCTGACCGGTGTGAGATACGACCCGAGCACGAAGAACAGCAGCACATAGATCAGTACGATGACGCCCAACTCGATCCAGTGGAACTCCCCGTTGACCACATCGGAGATGTCCGAGAGCTTGGCGACGGTTCCGAGAACCCATGAATCGACGATCCACGCATACTGGTCATCCTCCCTGAGCTCGGAGATGGTGTCCCTGATGATCCCGATGGACTCCATGGATGTCGTGGACATGGGTTCATCCTTGACGATGACCATCAGCTGGACATCGGTAC
>JAEDJU010000160.1 GCA_016296195.1 Candidatus Methanomethylophilaceae archaeon
CGTCTCCAAGATGGGTAACGCTCTGCCCTTCCGTATGTCCTGAGGAATCTTCGAATGAAAACCCGGGGGTGTCACACCCCCAATTCCAACAGAGGATTCCAAATGGTCTCACAGGAAGTCAATGAGGACGTCCTGATCAAGGACGTTGTGAAAAGATCGCTTGACATATGGGCCACTCGCGAGCATGATGAGAAGGACAGCAAGGTTTACTCCGACTATTCGAAGTATGTTTTCAGGAAATGGGCCTTCATCATCGTCTGTGTGGTCGCTGCCATCATCGTGATAGGTTATGCATTATCCGTAGGAGACTATCCGATACCGTTCTTCGATTGCTATCTGGTAATATGGGATCATATTATCGGTAACATCCACATGGGTTTGGAGGACAGCATCGTCTTCGAGCTCAGGCTACCCAGAATAGAGATGGGAATACTGGCAGGTGCAGGTCTCGCTGTTGCGGGTGTTGTCATGCAGAGCACCATGATGAACCCCTTGGCCGATTCCTACACCACCGGTGTGTCGTCCGGGGCCAGTCTCGGTGCCACAATAGGTATCGTTCTCGGTTTCTCGTTGTTCAACGTCGAACAGTATGGTACCGTCCTGAATGCTTTCGTATTCTCCCTCGTACCGATGGCCGCCATCGTCTCGATATCGAAGATCAAGAATGCATCACCCACCACCATGATCATGGGTGGTATCGCCATCATGTATCTGTTCAATGCGATTACCACCGTTATTACTCTGATGGCTAATCCCGATCAGCTCCAGGACCTGTACAGATGGTCTGTAGGTTCCCTGGGGTTCGCAGCTAAGGAGGATATTCCAGTAGTTGCCGCCATTACCATCCCCGTCTGTATCATCATGATGTTGTTGACCAAGAAGCTCAATGCCCTTGCAAGTGGTGACGAGAGTGCAAAAGCGCTCGGTATCGATGCTGAGAGGCTCAGGCGCATATGTTTGGTTCTTGTCGCCTTGATGGTCGCCTCTATTGTGAGTTTCTCCGGTTTGATCGGGTTCGTTGGATTGGTCGCGCCTCACATAGTTAGGATCTTCGTGGGAGCCGATAACAGATATCTGCTCCCCGCATCTGCGGCTTTTGGTGCCCTGTTGCTTGTACTTTCGGATCTGATAGGTCGTATGGTAATTGCCCCTGCGATATTACAGGTGGGTGTCGTCACAGCGTTCCTCGGTGGTCCGTTGTTCCTGTGGCTGATACTCAGAAAGAACAGTACGGTGTGGTGATTTCTTGAAGATAGAGTTGAAAGATGTCTCCTACTCCTACAGTCCTACATTACCTCCGGTTATTCATGATATCAATCTGACCATCGAGGAACCAGGACTCTACTGCATAGTGGGGCCCAATGGTGTAGGTAAATCCACCATGATCAAGTGTATCAACAAGATCTTCAAGCCATCGAAGGGACGCATCCATATCAACGGTGAGGACGTGTCTCAGATGAAGCTCAAGGAGATATCCAAGTACATAGGATATGTGCCCGTCCAGACCCAGGATGTCTTCTCCATGCCGGTGGTGGATGCCATCCTGTTGGGGAGGCAGAACAGGTCCAGATGGCGTACCTCTGACAGTGATCTGGAGCTCGTATCCCGTGTCATGAAGATGATGGGCATTGAGGATCTGGCCATGCGCGGATTCAATGAACTGTCAGCAGGACAGCATCAGAAGGTTGCCATTGCCAGAGGTCTCGTCCAGGAGACAGAGGTCCTGCTTTTGGATGAACCCACTGCCAATCTCGATGTCAAGCATCAGGTCTATGTGGCGGAGTTGTTGAGAGGATTGGCCATTGAGGACAAGAAGATCATCATCATGATCAGTCACGACCTGAATATTTCTGCAAAGTATGCTCACAAGATCATTGTCATGGGGGAGGGTACGGTCCTCGATGTAGGTGAACCTAAGGACATAATCACCGAGGAACTCATCCATCGTCTCTATGATGTCGATTGCAGGATAGTCGAGGATGATGGGCGTCCTCATGTGATCCTCGGTTCGGTGTTAGCGATATAAACCAATTGGGTCTGGGAGGATATAATCCTCCGGACCATCCCATCTTTATTTTACTAGTTTCAGATAATAATAGATTGTTAATCTTTTGACATATTCTTTAGTCCAAAATCAATAGATTGTGGATCCCGAGACCATTCGCATAATCGCCCTTGTTCTGATATCAATGCTCACTGCAGCGGTTGTGGGCTTCACAGGACTCATAGGATTCGTCGGATTGGTCTGTCCCCACATCGCGAGGATTTTCGTCGGATCCAACAACAGGTATCTGATCCCGACATCCGCGGCATTCGGTGCGGCACTTCTCCTGGCGGCGGATGTGGTTGGACGCACGATCCTGGCCCCGTCTATCATCCAGGTCGGAGTCATCACCGCGTTCATCGGAGGTCCGATGTTCCTGTATCTCATAGTGAAGCAGAAGAAGGAGGTGGCCTGATGGGTTCGCCCATCCTGGAGGTGGAGGATGTCACCTTCGGATACACTTCGGACAGACCCGTCCTCCAGGACATATCCTTCAGGATCGATGAGCCCGAGTTCCTCTGCATAGTCGGACCCAACGGTGTGGGGAAATCCACGCTCGTCCGTTGTGTGAACGGTTCCACAAAACCATCGTCGGGAACGGTCAGAGTCCACGGCAGGGATGTTTCGGAGTATCCGTTGAAGGAATTGGCCCTGCACGTCAGCTATGTCCCGGTGGCCACCGAGGACTACAGCATCATGTCTGTTCTGGACACGGTCCTCGTGGGGAGGTATGCCCATCAGAAGTGGAATCCACTTCCGAGGGTGTGGAGAAGGCATACAAGGCACTGCGTGCCATGCAGGTGCAGGACCTCGCTATGCGCAAGTTCAACGAACTCTCCGCCGGACAGCACCAGAAGGTCGCTTTGGCCAGAGGTCTGGTGCAGGAGGCGGACTTCATGATACTCGATGAGCCCACCAGCAACCTCGATCCGAGACACCAGGTCTATGTATCGTCGTTCCTGAGGTTTTTGTCCAAGAAGATGGGTGTCACGGTCATCATGATCTCCCATGATCTGAATGTGTCCGCGAAATACGCCGATAGGCTGCTGGTCATGGAGCGTCCCAGGAGGATACACAGCATCGGAGCCCCACGGGAGGTCATAAACAGGGACATGATCCGCAGGGCATACAACATCGACTGCGACATCGTGGACGATCATGGGAAGCCCCATGTGATGCTCCAGGATTTCATATTCGAGTGAGAAACATTTTGCTGGGTGGGGATCACCCACCTGGTTTCCCACAGATGAGGGGTAAAACGTTTCAAAGCATCGTTATCCGATGGTTCCGGATTCACCCGGCTCTGACTGAATTTTTTTTCTTCCTAGTCACACCGAACACCGCCGCCAGCACTACCGCCATGACCACCGCCACAGCCGCGAACATGACGAACATGGTCGGATACGACT
>JAEDJU010000161.1 GCA_016296195.1 Candidatus Methanomethylophilaceae archaeon
CCTCCTGATGTTGATCACAGCGATAGCGAAGAAAACCGCCGTCACGGCTACCACGTAGAGGATGCTGAGCTCAGGCGTGAAATCGAATCCTCCCACGGAGAGGTCGTATCCCATCTCGGCCCTGAAGTCGGTGACCATGGATGGGTCGGCACCGTCGAAGATCTCATCCAGGGAGGCACCTCCCAGGTTCTGGCGGAACAGTGACGCCATGTGACTGGCAGGGACCAGGCACCCTATGGTCTGCATCGCCTCGGGCATCACGCCCATGGGCATGTAGATTCCCGCTAGGAATCCGATCAGGACGCTCACGATGGTGAAGAATCCCGAGAACGCCCCCGTGCTCTTGAAGAATGAGGTGATCGCGTAGATGATGATCGATCCCGACAGTGCCGACGGGATCAGCAGCACCAATGACATCAGGATCCCCGATGCGTACAGGGGGCATCCGGTCGCCACAAGGTACACGACGGCTATCACGAATGTGATCACGCTCATCACCATCCCGACGACGGCAGTGCTGATGATGTATCCTCCTGCGATCTGCATGGGATTCATCGGGGTGACCTTCACATCCCTGTCCCTGCTGTTGGCCCTGTCCTCGATCATGGTCTGTAGGGAACCGGCGGATGTGGTGACCGCCACGATGCCGAGTATACCGGAGAGTACCCATGCATCGACCTGGCTGGAGATCCCCGGAACATCGGCGGCGGAATCGATAAGCATGTTCCTCAGGAACAGGAGGTACAGCATCACAACGACCAGTACTCCCATGAGCGAGAACACGACCGCCGCCTTGTCACGGAAGTAGCAGAGTGTGTTCCTCTTGGCGAGTGCGAGCATGCCGTTCATTCAATCGCCTCCCCTGTGATGTTGATGAACGCATCGTCGAGGGTTCCGGTCCTGACCTCCAGGGACAGCATCATGCCATCCAGAGAGGCGATGATCGGGACGGAATCCAGTGTGCTGGCCAGTGGGATGACGATGGTGTCGTTCTCCACATTGTATCCGATGCCGGATCCGTCCAGGACCTTCCTCACGGAGTCCATGTCCTTGGGCTGCACCAACATGCTGTCGGAGCAGAACGATTCCCTCAGGGTGGCAGGCGTTCCGTGGGCGACTATCTCCCCCTTGTTGATGACGACGATGTCATCCGCTCCTGCGGCCTCCTCCATGTAGTGGGTGGTGAGGAAGACGGTCAGTCCCGATCTCCTGTTGAGGTCGGTGATGGTCTCCCAGATGTTCCTCCTGGTCTGCGGATCCAATCCCGCAGTGGGTTCATCCAGGATCAGAAGCCTGGGTCTGTGGACCAGTGCACGGGCTATGTCCGCCCTGCGCCTCTGTCCGCCGGAGAGTTTCCCATAGGGTCTGTCTGCGAACTCGGTGGCATCGGCCTCGGATAATGCATCCTCCACAGCCTTGTCCAAGTTGTCGAGTCCGTACATCGCACCGCGGATGGCGATGTTCTCCCTGACGGTGAGCCTCTGATCGAGCATGGAGTCCTGGAAGACGACACCGATGGTGTTCCTCATGGACTGGTCGGACGTATCCTTACCGAAGACGGTGACCTCGCCCGAATCTTTCCCCAGGAGTGAGCAGATTATCGATATGGTGGTTGATTTCCCGGCTCCGTTGGGACCGAGGAATGCGAAGAAAGAACCTTCGGGCACATCGAACGAGATGCCCTTGACAGCTTGGACATCACCGAACGATTTCCGGAGTTCCCGGACAGATATGGCTGTCATGAGGTTCGTCTCGTGTATTATAGATATAATATGTTCTGTGGGTTGTTGCCATTCTCCCAGAATGGGACTATTCGATCTTCGGTTCAAATGTTCTTATCTATCGGATGTGTATCCCGCATCCATGATCACCATCATAGGCACAGGCCACGTGTTCAACCTGGCGGAGCCGGTCTCGTTCATCGTCAAGAACACCTGGCCGGATGCTGTGCTTATAGAACTGGACATGACCCGCTACAACTCCCTCATGAACTCCCAGAGGGATGATTCCAAACAGCAGGGCGACGGGCCGGAGATGTCTGCCATATACCGTCAGACCGCAAAATACCAGCAGAGGATGTCGGAGGAGCACGGTGCACAGTTGGGCGGCGAGTTCCTCGCGGCCGTCAACACAGGCAAACTCGTGGGGGCGGAGATAATCCCCATCGACACCGACGCCATGCGTGTGATGAACGAGATGTGGGAGGAGATGTCCACCGGTGAGAGGATCCGTTACAGGCTCTCTGGTATATCCGATAACATCGGCGGGAAGAAGAAGGTCAAAAGGGTCCAGGACAGTTTCGAACATGAGGGTCAGAGCTACATCGAGGGTATGAGGAAGAGATATCCGACACTCGTCAGGAAGCTCATCGATGAGAGAAACGTCCACATGGCGGAGCAGATCAACAAGGCCTCGGAGACACACAGCAACATGGTCGTTGTCGTCGGGGATGCACATGTGGAGGGCCTCTGTCCAATGCTCAAGGATCCAGTCATAAGGAAGATCAGATTGGCCGACCTCATGAACAAGGACCGTATGGACAAGGTCCGTGACATGGTATGGAACGGGGATGAGAAGAGATGAAGGTTACATTGCTCGCATGCACACAGAACGCCGATTCCCTCTGCGCCGCAGCGGGTAACTCCTGTTACTCGGAATCGTCATCCGCCGACATCATCGGCAACATAGATTCCGAGAAGGTCCTCTCGAGGATAGTGGGTATGGGTCACCATTCCGTCATAGAGCATGCCGTGTTCACCTTCTCCGTCGAAGGCGTCTCCCGTGCGCTCACCCATCAGCTCGTCAGGCACCGTGTCGCATCCTTCTCCCAGCAGAGTCAGAGATATGTGTCGATGGATTCCGCATCTTATATCACACCGCACACGGTGGAGGCGGATCCCGAAGCATCGAAGGTCTTCGATGAGACCATGGATACCATATGGGAGGCATACGGGAAGTTGGAGGAGATGGGGATCCCGCCCGAGGATGCCAGATATCTGCTTCCGAATGGATGCACCACCAACATCACGATCACCATGAACGCCCGTGAGCTCCTGCATTTCTTCTCGCTCAGGTGCTGTAACCGTGCACAGTGGGAGATCAGGGAGATGGCGGACAGGATGTTGGAGATCTGCAGGGAGCAGTCCCCAGTGATATTCAGGGAGGCAGGTCCGCCCTGTATCCGCGGTCCGTGTCCGGAAGGAAAGAAATCATGCGGGAAGCCACGCAGATGACCTCCGAGATCTATCTCGCGGGAGGATGCTTCTGGGGATTGGAGGCGGCGTTCTCCGCCATACGCGGTGTGGTCTCCACAGAATGCGGATATGCCAATGGGGACCCCCACTACATACCAGATTACATGTTCGTCTGTTCCGGGAAGTTCGGGTACAGGGAGACGGTGAAGGTGACGTACGATCCGGAGGTCATCCCGTTGGAGCGT
>JAEDJU010000162.1 GCA_016296195.1 Candidatus Methanomethylophilaceae archaeon
CATAGCACAGGCGGAGCACGATCCCTCGTCCGCATGCCTGATGGTCACCTGCGATCCCGACCTCCCTGACAAGGTCTGGGAGCAGATGGAGAAGATGATCGAGAAGGCCCCCAGGAGGGAGATCATAGAGAAGGCCCTGGAGAACTCCGGATACATCATCGCGGAGGACCTGGACCTGGCCATCGAGATCATGAACGGCATCGCACCCGAGCACCTGTCCATACAGGTGAAGGACCCCCTCGATGCACTCGGGAAGGTCAGGAACGGCGGATCGATCTTCGTCGGACCCTACACCCCCGTGGCAGCAGGGGACTACGCATCCGGAACCAACCACGTTCTCCCCACAGCGGGTCACGCCATGACGAGCTCCGGACTCAACGTCGCCCACTTCATGAAGACATCTACTGTGCAGTACCTCTCCAGGGACGGACTGGCGGCCATCGCCCCCACGATCGAGACCCTGGCCACCGCCGAGGGACTCCACGCCCACTGCGAATCCGTTAAAATCAGAAGGACAGAGGATTCAGATGAGTGAGGCCCCCGATCTCTACGACGAGAAGTACTACATCAACAGGGAGCTCTCCTGGCTGGAGTTCAACAGACGCTGCCTCGAGGAGGCCATGGATAAGTCCAACCCCCTCCTGGAGAGGGTGAAGTTCCTGGCCATCTGCTACGGCAACATGGACGAGTTCTTCATGATCAGGGTCCCCGGGATCATCAAGAAGACCCCCATACCCGGACCTGACTACTCCGCCGTCAACTACAACGGCCTCATGGAACAGGTCTCCAGCACCGTTCAGCACCTCGTCTACCAGTACGGCGAGTGCTGGGGACTGCTGAAGCAGGATCTCGCCGAGGAGGGCATAATGATCTCACGTGTGTCGGACCTGAACCCTGATCAGACCGCATGGGTTTCCGAGTTCTACAGGGAGAGGATCCACCCCCTCCTCACACCCCTCGCACTGGATGTGTCCCACCCGTTCCCGTTCATCTCCAACAACTCGCTGAACATAGCGGTCAAACTGAAGAATTCGGACGGAGACAACCTCTACGCCAGGGTTAAGGTCCCTGTAGGGGTCCTCCCCAGGTTCATCAGGATCCCCTCGCCCAGGGATGAGGTGTATGTGATGCTCGAGGACATCATCGAGAACCACATCTACTCCCTGTTCCCCGGATTCGATGTGGAAGGTGCATACACATTCAGGGTCACCCGTAACGCCGATGTCAAGGTCACGATCGACGAGGCATGCGACTTCATGTCCGCCGTGGAGGAGTCCATAGAGGACAGGGACATCGGATTCCCCGTGAGGATGGTCGTCGAGAAGACCATGCCCCAGGAGATGATCAACCTGTTCGGAAGGAACCTGAAGCTGCAGCCCGTCCAGATCCACAGCACCGATGCGATCATGCTGGTGGACCTGTGGCAGATAGTCGGACTCGACTACCCCAAGCTGAAGGAGAAGACCTTCGAACCCTACACGCCCCCGGAGTTCGCCGAGGGGATGGACATCTACGAGGCGATCAAGAAGAAGGACTGGATCCTGTTCCATCCATATGAGTCGTTCAGCACGATCGTGAGGTTCATCAGCACATCCGCCGACGACCCCAACGTCAAGAGCATCAAGATCTGCCTGTACAGGATCGGAAAGGACCCCTCCATCATCCGTGCGCTCATGCGTGCCAGGGAGAACGGCAAGACAGTGTCCGTCCTGATGGAGCTCAGGGCCAAGTTCGACGAGACGAACAACATCCTCTGGGCCAGACAGCTAGAGGCCATCGGTGTGCACGTGGTCTTCGGACCCCTGGACCTCAAGGTCCACTCCAAACTGCTCCAGGTGGTCAGGCTCGAGGGCAACAAACTCGTCCGCTACACCCACATGAGCTCCGGAAACTACAACACATCCACAGCCAAGCAGTACGGCGACATCTCCTTCCTCACCGCCGACCAGGAGATCGGGGAGGATGTGGGAGAGCTGTTCAATGCACTGACGGGTTACTTCGGACCCCGCATGTACAACAGACTCCTGGTGGCTCCCCTGACACTCAAGAAGGGACTCATCGAGAAGATCCACAGGGAGATCGATGTTTGCAAGAGCACCGGCAAAGGATACATCGCCATGAAGGCGAACGGACTCATTGACGCCGACATCATCGCCACCCTCTACGAGGCATCCAACGCGGGAGTGAAGATCGACCTCAACATCAGGGGACTCTGCTGCCTCAGACCCGGAATACCCGGGGTCTCCGAGAACATAAGGGTCACCAGCATCGTGGACAGGTTCCTGGAGCACTCCAGGATCTACTACTTCGAGAACGGTGGCAACCCCGAGATGTACATGGGATCCTCGGACATGATGCCCCGCAACCTGCTCGCCAGGGTCGAGGTGCTGTTCCCCGTGAAGGACCCCGAGATGATGGAGAGCATCCGTGAGAACATCCTGAAGATCCACCTTGCCGACAACGTGAAGGCAAGGGTCCTGAACCCCGACGGTTCCTACAGTCTGGTCCAGAGAGGGGACGAGAAACCCCTGCGCTCCCAGAAGTGGTTCATCCAGAACAGGGGAATATGGCATGGGGCCAGATGATTCCGAGACCGTCGGATTCATCGATGTGGGAACGAACTCCATCCACCTGCTGGTGGTCCGTTTCTACAACGGTACCGCCGGCACCCCGGTGTTCCAGGACAAGGAGACAGTCCGTCTCGGACAGAGCCTCTATGCGGAGGGATCCATCTCCCAGGAGGTAATCGACAAGAGCGCCATGGTGCTCTCCAGGTTCGCCGGGATCGCCAGGGACATGGGGGCCGACAGGGTCGTGGCCGTGGCAACATGTGCCGCCAGGGAGGCCTCAAACTCCAAGGAACTCATAAGGGCCCTGTCCAAGGACGTGGACGTGAAGGTCATCCCCGGAACCGAGGAGGCCAGGCTGATCGGCCTCGGTGTCTTCGGGACCAAGGGGCCCAGCAAGAGGACCGTCGAGATCGACATCGGTGGCGGGAGCACGGAGATCGTACTCGCCGAGAACGGGGAGAACCTGTTCATCGACAGTCTGTGCATGGGTGCCGTGAGGTACGCATACGGACTGGGCATCGACAACACGAAGAAGATCAAGGACGACGACTACGAGATAATGCGCCGCAACGTGGACGCTAGCTCCATGTACGCGGTGAAGAAGGTCAGGGAGATCGGTTTCGAGAATGCCGTCGGTTCCTCTGGGACGTTCATCGCCCTGGCGGAGATGTGTGCGGCACGCCGTGGAGACGGTGATTCCTCGTACCTGACTCTCGCCGAGCTGTCATCCCTGATGAAGAGCGTCAGATCGAAGAACCTGGAGGAACGCTACTCCGTACCCGGACTCGGAAAGGGGAGGGCGGACATCATAGTGGCCGGAGGTGCCATCGCCGAGGAGCTGATGG
>JAEDJU010000014.1 GCA_016296195.1 Candidatus Methanomethylophilaceae archaeon
TGATCAACGTCGGAGGTCCCGATTCTGTGATCCGTCCCTTCTATGTCAGGGAGGGCAACGTCCTCTGGAAGGTCCATGGAATGCTCTTCAGGGTATCATTCGCCAATCCCAGGATCAACGAGGAGAACGAGGCGTTCGAGTGGGTGCCCATCGGGGACATCTGCAACATGGACACCGTCACGGACACCATGGCGATCGTCGGACAGTTGAACAAGTAAAACGGAAGACGGGTGATGGCGGGGATCAACCCCGTCCACGCCCATTATCATTATCACGATCGGAGGAGTTCGTCCGGATCCGTGATCGGACAGACGTATCTGTTCTTACCCTTGGTCTTGCTCTTGAACTCTATGGCCGAGGTTGGGCATCTGTTTATGCACGACAGGCACTGGATGCAGTTCCCGGACCAAATGGGTTTTCCCTTGTCCATGGAGATGCACCCCGTGGGGCAGTCGCTGACGCATCTACCGCATCCATCACATGAGGAGGATACGGAGAAACCATCGCAATCTATGTTGAATTTGTAGAATAGGGGATTCACCACATAGGTCCTGAGCATCCCTCCGTGGGGTGAGCTGCGTATGATCTCTCCCTTGGAGATGTGGTCGGCGGCCTCCTTCACGTTGGGGACTATGGCCTCGATCATCTTCCTCGCCACATCCTCCTTGGGGGGATCGTCCATTATGAGGTAGTTGTCCGGCATGGTCAGGTCCACCTCCCCCATGAAGTCTAATCCTTTTTTCTTGCAGAGGTTCTCCACGTATTTGCAGTTGAATCCCGCCTCCCCTCCGCATGTCATGATGAAGTAGATCATGTCGGTACCTTTGAATTCGGTCCTCTTGATGAAGTCCTCAACGTAGTTGGGTATCTTCCATGCGTAGATCGGACTGACGATCACGAAGGGTCTGTTGGATGTGAGTGTGGTCGTGCCTTTCTTGATGAGGTCGGGGATGGAGACGATATCATCGCCGGTCAGTTTCCTGAGCATCCTAGCCACAAGGTGGCTGTTTCCGGTCCCGCTGAAGTAGGCAATCATGGTTTACCGAACGGTATATAGTAGAAAAAGATGACCTATATACGTGACATCGTGACATGATCGACGGTACTGTCGTATCGGAAACGGTCAGAGGGAGATGGTCATGTAGATGGGCATGTACCGGATGTTGCCGACCTTCCTCACATCCCTTTACGATGTACGGTTGCCATGGATCCGCGATACATGTTCATCCATCAGATACGTAAATGTAGAATTAAGGAGTTTGCTTAGATACTTTTTCGTAGAAAACAGGAATTTGCTTAGATACTTTATTGTAGAAATTAGAAATATCTTCGTTTTGACGTATAGTTCGAAAAAATGAAAAGATTGGGGGTGAACCCCCTTTTATTGGAATCACTCGACCGGTGAGATACCGATGACGATGTCCTTGCCCATGACCTCCCAGGACTTCACGTCGGATCCCTGGGGCTCGGCGACGAACGAGAGGGTCTTCGCCCTGACCTCGTTAGCGATGTGCTCCTCCCAGGTCCTGAACAGTCCGATGAGGTATTCGTCGGAGGCGACCTGGCAGTCGACATACTGCTCCACATTGAGCTTCATGTCCTTACGCATCTGCTGGATCCTCCTGATGAGCTCCCTGGCGTAACCCTCGGCCTCGATCTCGGGTGTGACGTTGAAATCGATGAAGATGGTTCCCTCGAGGAACTCCACGGGCTCGATGTCCTTCTCCACGTTGGGGATCTCGTCCTTTCCGAGGTAGACGATCTTCTTGACGTTACCCTGGGCTGCCAGGACCTCGTCGAAGGTCTTCACGGCCTTGTTGACATCCGCATCGTTTCCACGGACGAAGACCTGGAGCAGGGGCCACCTGAGCTTGGACTTCATCTTGGCCCTCTCGGCTGCGATGATGTCCACGATGTTCTGGATCAGGGACATGCTGTGCTCCACATCCTCATCGATGAGGTCGTCGTTGCATACGGGCCAGTCCTCCATGTGGACGGACAGTTTCTTACCTCCCATGTGCTGGTAGACCTCCTCCGCGATGTGGGGTGCGATGGGGGCGAGCACCAGTGCGGTATTCATGATCGCGTAGTACAGGGTGAAGTAGGATGCGTTCTTGTCGGCGACCATGTCGTCGTCCTCGGACCAGGACCTGTCCCTGACGAGGCAGACGTACCACCTGGAGAGGTCCTCCATGATGTAGTCCTCCAGCATCCTGGCGAGCTTGTGCAGCTCCCTGGACTCCAGGAACTCGGTTGCGGACCTCTTCATCTTCTCCGTCCTGGAGATCATCCAGCGGTCCTCGTCGCGGAGGTGTGCGGAGATGTTCTCGAGGGTGACCTTCTCGGGATCGAATCCGTCGATGATCATGTAGGTGGATGCGAAGTTGACCACGTTCCAGTAGGTGTTGAGGACCTTCCTGGCGTTCTTGGGTCCGTCCTTCTGGAATGCGGTGTCCTCCCAGGGTGCGTTGCTCTTGATCAGGTAGTACCTGAGTGAATCCGCTCCGACCTGGTCGATGAGCTCCAGGGGCTCGATGACGTTTCCGAGGGATTTGGACATCTTCTGTCCCTTGGGGTCCAGCACCCATCCGTGCATCATGACCTCGTCGTAGGGTGCACGGTCGAAGGAGATCACACCGGCTCCCAGCTGGGAGTAGAACCATCCGCGGGTCTGGTCGTGTGCCTCCACGATGAACTTGGCGGGCCACCACTTCTCGAACTCGTCCTTCTTGTGGGGGTATCCGAGGGATGCCCATGCGGCGACTCCGGAGTCGAACCAGACATCCAGGACGTCGGGGACCCTGTGCATGGTCTTCCCACACTCGGGGCATTTGAATGTGACGTTGTCGATCCAGGGCCTGTGGGTGTCCATTCCGTCGGTGTATCCCTCGCCCTCCTTGAGCTCCTCGTACTGTCCGACGACCTTCTTGGCACCGCACTCGCACTCCCAGACGGGCATGGGGATTCCCCAGTACCTCTGACGGGAGATGCACCAGTCCCTGGCGCCCTCGACCCAGTTCTTCTCCCTGGACTCTCCGGCCCAGTCGGGGACCCATTTGGCGCGGTCGATCTCGCTCAGCATCTCGTCCTTAACGTCGGGGACGCTGACGAACCACTGCCTGGTGTTCCTGTAGATGATGGGGGTCTTGCATCTCCAGCAGTGTCCGTACCTGTGCTTGATCTTGCTCTTGTTGTACAGCCTGCCGTTCTCGTCCAGGTACTTCATGACGTCGTCCGCCACGGTCTTGACCTTCTTGCCGGTCATCATGGGGAACTCGTCGGTGTACCTTCCGTTCTCCGCGACGGGGCAGAAGGGTTCGATGCCGTACCTCTTTCCGGTCTCGTAATCGTCGGGTCCGTGTCCGGGTGCGGTGTGGACGAGTCCGGTGTTGTCGTTCTCGACGTAGTCGGCGGTGACGACCCTGTAGGTCCACTCGGTCTTGGGGACGGCCTCGAGGTCGAACACGGGGACGTACTCGAGACCCTCGAGCTGCTTTCCCTTCATCCTCTCGACGATCTCGAACTTCTCGTATCCGCCCTTCTGCATGACGAACTCGGCCTGGGACTCGAGGATGATCACGTCCTCCTGCTCACCTGTGGCCTTGGACATCCTGACCTTGGCGTAGTCGAAGTCGGGGTGGACGGCGACGGCCATGTTGGCGGCGAGGGTCCACGGGGTGGTGGTCCAGATCAGGAGTGATGCGGAACCGTCCTTCAGGGGGAACCTGACCATGATGGAGGGGTCGGTCTCGTCCCAGTACTCGATCTCCGCCTCGGCGAGTGCGGTCTCACACCTGGGGCACCAGGTGACGACCCTGCTGGCGGGTTTCAGGAGGTTCTTCTCGTACGCCCTCTGGAGGGTCCACCATGCGGACTCGATGTAGTCCAGTTTGATGGTCTGATAGGGGTGGTCCCAGTCCATCCAGACTCCGAGCTGTTTGAACTGCTCGGTCATGTCTGCGTGGAGTCCGAGTGCGAACTCCTTGCATGTGGTGATGAACTTGTCTATTCCGAGCTCCTCGATGTCCTTCTTGGAATGGACCCCGATGTTCTTCTCGACCTTGACCTCGATGGGGAGTCCGTGCATGTCGAAACCGGGCTGGTCACGGACGTTGTATCCGTTCATTCTCCAGTACCTGATGAAGATGTCCTTGACGGTCTTGTTCATGGCCGTTCCGAGGTGGATGGCACCGGTGGTGTACGGTGGTCCGTCGACGAAGTAGAAGTTCTCGCCCTTTGACCTCATCTCCTTGGTCTTCTCGTAGGCGTTCTCGGTCTTCCAGTACTCCTGGATCTCCTTCTCGATGCTCTTGGCATCATAATTGGCACGGATCTGCTTTATCATCGCTGTCCCTCTGATATCAGGTGTTATCTTTCCCTGAACGGGCGACCATCCCGCGATTCCATATAAACATATGCGAGAGAAGATGGAATCTTGGAGGATACGGTGATATCCGGGTGTCAGATCCTGTCTGCCATATCGGTGTCGTGGATGTCCACGAAGAAGATCGCACAGAAGTTGTCCCTCGTCTGGAAACATCTCATGAAGAGGTCATGTCTGATGCGTGGATCGTAGATCATCATGTCCTTGCATCCGCCGTTTGCGGCTATGTCGCCGACCCTGATCACGAGGTTGTTGCTGGCGAACGGGAAGATCTTCTTGGCTGGTTCATCCACCACCATGCCCGGGTCTATGTTGAGGGTCTTGCCCGCCTCCCTGCTGCAATAGCGTATGTAGAGCCTTATCGCATCCACTTCCTGAACCACCTCGAGCACCATGAATGCGAGTGGCAGCTGGTCCATCACGGTGAAGAACTCCGAGGGGTTGTCCGTGTAGAGGCTCCTGCGTCTGTCCCTGAGGTTATCGACCATCATCCCGTTGCGGGTGTGCTCCCCGGGAGTGCGAATACGTCCTTGGAATAAGGTTCCGTCCGACATCAGGTAGACTCCCTTCTCCACCGTGACGATATGGCTCTTTGATACGATCGTTCCCTTGTTGATGTGGAGGAACTCCTCCTCCGGTAGGACGGAGGCTATGTTCTTCAAGGCTATGTAGGTCTCCTCGACCCTCCCATCGTTGAGATGGACGACGGTTTTGCGGTCCGACCTGACAACATACGCGATATCCGGCGTTCTTATGTCGTGCTTCTGGAAGAAAACCTGGACCTTCTCCTTCATGTAGACGCCGATTTTAGAATGTAGATATGCCAATATAAACTTGTGTTACCTTAGACTTTATTCGTAGCACTTGTACGGTTTCCTTATGCATATGCTGGATTATACATCCGACTAAAATCGAACACAATAATCCATAATGGGGTCATTACATCGATGATCATCCGTTTTCCGCAGATTCACCCGTCTTCCGTCGGCGATCGACAGTTCCGGAGGAATATCATTCCCAAGAGATTATCTCGCCTATGACGAGGTTCGCAAGGGTCATACCGAACACCGCGGGAACAGTGGGGAGTGATCCGAGGACGCTCTTCCCATGGGCATCCCTGTCCTTCGGCTTGGCTATGGGTGGCTCCTCTGAGAATACCGCAGTGATGTTGGAGGTGTCATGCCCCCTCAGACCCTTCCTGACGATGGCGGCCATGGGACATGTGTGGGTCTTCGTGACCGGTGCCACCCTGACCTTCTGCGTGTCCATGTGCAATGCCGCCCCCATGGATGAGAATGTCCTGATGCCCAGGTCGCATGCATGTCTCAGGAGCTCCGTCTTGTGACCCACTGTGTCTATGGCATCCACAAGTATGTCGAAGTCACCGCTCAGGATCTCGGGTATGGTCTCCTCGGACACCAGGAGTTCCATGGCACTGATGTCTATGTCGGGGTTGATGGAGTGTGCCCTCTCGCAGGCGACCTGTGCCTTTGGCCTCCCTATGGTCTGTGTGGTGGCGAGTATCTGCCTGTTTAGGTTGCTTCCGGAGAAAACATCGCCGTCCACCACGCGGATCCTGCCGATCCCTGCGCGGACCATCCCCTCCAAGGCGTATCCTCCCACAGCACCGCATCCGCAGAGGATGACCGATGCGTTCCTGAGTTTCTCTATCCCCTCGTCACCGAGGAGGATGCTCGTCCTCGTGTCAAGTCTGTCGCTCATCCCAGCAGCCTCCTGAGGTTTGAGTCGGCGATGGACAGGAGCTCCTCCGGGTCCCTTCCGGTTATGTCGCCGAGTCTGGATGCGAAATCATGCATCCCCGTGAACACCTTGCCCGCGTGCGGGGCATCCGTCTCCAGGAGGAGTCTGTCATCGGGTATGGCGTCCATGAGGCGCTTCACCCTGATGTCTGACCTGGAGAGGATGCGCGGTGATATCGAGAAGTGGCAGTTCAGTTCGGAGAAGGGTTTGAGGTAGCTGTCGGATCCGTACGAGTGGAGGATGATGCCGGGGCATCCCTTTCCGTGGGCCCTGACCGATTCGAGGACCTCCTTCTCCGTACCCACCATGTGTATGGTCGCGATCCTCCCCATATCGGAGGCGATCCTCAACTGGTCCTCGAACACGGGCATCTGGTCTTTCACGGAGCCGCGCTTGTAGTCGAGGCCTATCTCCCCCACGTGACGGTTCCCGTCCCCTTCGAGTATGGAGATCAATCTTCCCCTGATCTCGTCGTTCCACTCGTCCGCATACCAGGGGTGAACCCCGTACGAGCCTATGACGTTGGTGTCCGATATGCCGGATTGGACATCCCATTCCGCCGGACGTGCGGTGCATGCCATGAGGATGCCCGCCGAATCGAGGTCGGAGTATCTGTCCCTCCACCCTTCTTCAACGATATGCAGGTGCGAATCGGAGAACTGCGAGTTCTGAACCATCGTTCACCCATAATCCTACGGGATTATTATCTTATTCGAAGAATTAGGAATACCTAAAATTTATATAATAATTTTAGGATATCCTAAATAACATGAGGGTCGAAGAAACACGCTCCGGATCGGCAAGGGGATCGTCCGACATATTGATCCATGATTCCTGTTCCTGCAGGGAATGCCCAGCGGCAACGGCTGGTACCTCTGTCCCCGAGCTGAGGGAGCGTATCGTGAGGCACTGCTCACCGACCTTAGCCGGCCTCAAATGCGGAAGCATGTTCAAAGTGTGCACGAGCGACCCCCATGTATTCTCGAAAAGTGTGGATGACGTCCTCGGCGAGGTCCATCACAGGGGTGTCAGGATCATCCATCTGGTGGAGGACCACTGCGGGGTGCTCCTGTACGTGTACCGTCCCAAGCTGTTGGAGAGGAGGGTCTCCGAGCCCGGAGTGGCCACCTTCCTGTCCGGATACGGTTACGGCCACATGGATGCCGAATCCCTGGTCTCCAGACTGGTGGAGAGGTTCGCGGAGTGCGGCATGCCCCCGGAGGTCGGAGTCTTCCTGGATTATCCTCTGGAGGATGTAGTCGGATACATCGAGAACAAGGGCGTTGGATGCAGGACCATCGGATGCTGGAAGGTCTACGGTGACGTGGACAGGCGGAGAGGAGGTTCGTCCAGTTCAAACGCTGCAGGGATGTATTCTCCCGCAAGCTCTCCGAGGGCTTCAAACTGGAGAGGTTGGCCGTCCGCGGATGATCAGAACCAGGCGTCCAGGGACCTCTGCTTCTTCCTGTTGGATTCCGCCTTGCGTGCGGCCTCTATCTTGTTGATGACGGTGTTCACCCTGTCCTCGGAGAACCCGTACTCCGTCATGAGCTCCACGATTCCGTCCGGGTCCATCTGACCGGTCTTGACCGAATAATCGTCCGACCTGGGGCCGTTCAGGAAGATCTGCCTGACATCATCGTATCCCTCCACGGTGATGTCCGTGTTGGCGATGACACCCTCGAGGTCACCGTGCTTCTGGATGAGCTTGAGTCCCTTCTTGGGCCCTATCCCCGACACACCGGGGTTGAAGTCGGTGCCGATGAGGATGCACACATCCACGAGCTGCTCCCTGGTTATGCCGAGGTCCTCGAGCATCTTTCCGGAATCGATGATCTCGGTCTTCACATCCTTATAGATGTTCTTTCCGGGGACCTTCCTCCTTCCGGAGATGGTGAGGTTCCTCACGAGCAGCGGGGCTCCGAAGAGTATCGAGTCGAAATCCTGTGATGCGGCGGCGTAGACATCGCCCTTCCCGCACATGTACGCGGCCTGGGCCTCTCCATCGCTGGGTGCCTGCACCACGGGTATGCCCATGAGCCTGAGGAGTTCCTTGGAGCTCTCCAGTATCTCGGGGGTCATCCTGGACGTTTGCTGGGCCTTGGAGAACGCCTTCTTCATGTCACCCTCGGCGAGGGCGGCCTCGTACTCCTCCCTGGCCTTCTCCCTGCGTGCGATCCTCTCCTCGATGGTCCCGGACTTGAGCTCGTTCGGCTTGCCGTCGAACACGAAGGACGGTTCTATGCCTGCCTCGATGAGGTTGGCGGTACGGTAGAGGATACCGGACAGGTGGGATGTCACCCTTCCCTGGGGGTCCTGCAGGGGTTTCCCGTCGGGCTGTCTGATTATGGAGAGGAATTGGAAGATGGTGTTGTACGCGTCCACCGCGACGGTCTTCCCGCGGAGTTCCGAGAGGTCGATCTCCCTTGCCTCGACGATGGGGGATAGGTTTACTCCCATCGGGGCACCTCAGAGGGACCTTCCATACTTCTTCCATTCCGCGATCGCCGGTGCCATGTCGTCCAGTTTGAACAAAGACGAGCCTGCGACGAGGACGGTCGCACCGGCATCGGTGCACTGCTTACCCGTGACGGGGTTCACCCCTCCGTCGACGGAGATCTCGACCTCCCTGCCGTTCTCCTCCGCCCATTCGGAGATCCAAGTGATCTTGGGCACGCAGTCGGAGATGAAGGACTGTCCTCCGAATCCGGGGTGGACCGTCATGACCAATGCCAGGTCGGCGTAGGGGAGGAACGGCTCCACGTCCGAGACGGGTGTCTCGGGGTTCAGTGAGATCCCGGCCTTCAGTCCCTTCTCATGGATCCTGTCCATGGCACCCTTGATGTCGCCCACAGCCTCGCAGTGTACGGTTATGAGGTCGCAACCGGCATCTGCGAAGGCGTCGATGTAGCGGACAGGGTCCTGGATCATCAGATGGGCGTCGAACGGGATGTCCGAGTACTTCCTGATGGATTTTATGACCGGGGGTCCGAAGGTGATGTTGGGAACGAACATCCCGTCCATCACGTCGAGATGGGCCCAGTCGGCACCTGCCTCGTCGATGCGTACCAGCTCCTGTCCGAGCTTCGAGAAATCCGCCGAGAGCATCGACGGGGATACCTTTGTCATGAGTCGACCCTATGGAATGGAACTAGATAAACTGGATGTTGGGAGGTGTGCCGTCCGAGACGAACCATCTGAGCCAGATTATAAGAACAAGTGGAGTCAATCGTGATTGTATGGCATTGGCTAAACACAACACCGTCGAGGAGGTCTGCGACGTCCTCGGATGCGACAAGACCGCCGAGAGGTCCTTCAACATCAAACAGGTCTCCAGGTCCTCCCTGAAGCTCAAGAACCCCGACATCCGCCAGGTCCACCTGTGCAAGGAGCACTACAAGGAGTTCAAGAAGGAGACCAAGACGGACAGGGAGATCGACCAGCTCTACTGAGTCGGTATAAACATGTTGGAGCTGCTCTTCCTCGGAACCGGTGCCAGCGTACCCTCCCGTGACAGGGCCACGTCCTGCATCGCCGTGAGGGGCGGCTCCGATATCATCCTCATGGACTGTGGGGAGGGTTCACAGCGTCAGCTGATGATCTCCCCGTTCTCGTTCATGAAGATCAGGGCGGTGCTGATCACGCACCTCCACGGGGACCACGTCTTCGGACTCCCCGGACTTCTGCAGACCATGAGCCTCTCCGGAAGGACGGAGCCGCTCACCGTCTACGGACCGAAGGGACTCGCCAAGGGTCTCGACATGATGATGACCGCCACAGAGGGTGAGACCATCTACCCGTTGGAGGTGGTGGAGCTCGAGGGCGGCGAGGAGTTCGCCGTCAGGGACATGACCGTACGCTCCTTCAGAACGGAGCACGGGATGCCGTCGATCGGTTTCATCGTCAGGGAGAAGGACAAACCAGGGAAACTGGACCGTGCGAAGGCATTGTCCCTGGGTATAAGGGACGGTCCGGACATGGCGCGTCTGAAGAACGGGGAGTCTGTGGGCGATGTCAGGCCGGAGATGGTGGTCGGTCCGAGGACACCCGGTGCCTCGATAGCCTACACGGGCGACACTATGCCGTGCGAGACGGTGATAGAAGGATGCAAAGGCGCCACCGCATTGGTCCATGAGTCCACTTACATGTCCACGGAGGCGGGATTGGCTGCCGATCATTTCCATTCGACAGCTCGTCAGGCTGCCGAGGTGGCCATGGGTGCAGGCGTGGGGATGCTCCTACTCACCCATGTGAGCAACCGTTACGACGACCGCGGCCTTGTGGAAGAGGATGCTCGCGCGGTCTTCCCTGATTCGGTCGTCGTCGATGATATGGATTGGTTCGAGGTCCTGTCGGATTCGGTCCGCAGGAAGGTCACATCAGTTTGAGCATGTCGGCGTTGGTTATCAGACCGACAATCTTTCCTTTCTTGGAGACGAGCACCGCGTTGCAGTTACTCATCAACGTGGTGACCGTGGATATCGGTGTGGTGTCGGAGACCACTGGGAATGATTCGTCCATGATCTTCGATATGACGGTCTGACCGAGCTGCTCCATGGTGTAGCCCTGTCTGACGAGTTCGAATATACCTCTCTCGGAGATGCTGCCTACGGGTACCTCACCCTTCAGGACCGGCAGTTGAGAGTATCCTGTGGTCCTCATGAGGTCCGATGCCTGGTGGACCAGATCCGTGGATTGGATGGTTATGACGGATTTCGTCGCGACGTCATCCGCTGTCATGTCCTTGTGCTCCTGGTGTTTCATGCTCTCGAGGGTGTCAAAGAGCTTCACGACGGTCTCGTAGCTGGCGGATATCTTCCCGCTCTCTATCTTCGCGATGGTGCTCTGGCTGATCCCGGAGGAATGTGCCAATTCCGTCTGGGTGACATCCAGTGATTTCCTCATCTTCCTTATGTCCGAAGCTGGTGGAAATTTCATATCGGGAAGGTAGAATACTATTCATATAAGAATATTATTGTCCGTATAGTTTATCTATTGAGGATTGGCTCCAGAGTGCAATAGGAGTGAACATCATGTCCAAGAACATCTACGTAGAGGGGCTCAACGAGATCCCCGTCCCCATGAAGAAAGTCGAGATCGTCGAGAGGAAGGGAATCGGTCACCCCGACTCCGTCTCCGATGCACTCGCCGAGGAGGTATCCAAGGCCCTCTGTAGGATGTACAAGAAGGAGTTCGGACACGTTCTCCACCACAACACGGATGAGACTCAGATCGCAGCTGGTCAGGCAGCACCCAGGTTCGGAGGAGGAACGATCGTCGACCCCACGTACATCCTCCTCGTCGGACGTGCGACCACCCACGTCGGTGAGGGAGAGGACCTCAAATCCCTGCCCTGCAAACCCGTCGCACTCAAGGCCGCCCACGACTACCTCGTCAAGACTTTCCCCAACCTCGACGTCGACTCCGACATCATCCTCGACGCCAAGATCGGAATGGGTTCCGACGACCTCACCGGAGTCTACAAGGCATCCGGACACCTGGCGAACGACACATCCTTCGGAGTCGGTTACGCACCCTACTCCATCACCGACCAGGTCGTCCTCAAGACAGAGGAGTACGTCAACGGCGTCATGAAGAAGGATCTGCCCGAGACCGGACAGGATGTCAAGGTCATGGCATCCCGTATCGACAACAACCTCACCCTCACCATCGCATGTGCGATGGTCGACAGGTACATCCCCGACGCCAGTCACTACCAGTCCGCCATCGAGCAGATGTACGACAAGGTCTACGACAACGCCCTGAAGATCATCGGAAACGAGGACATCAACTTCAAGCTCGAGATCAACACCGGAGACGACTACAAGCGCGGAGTCTACTACCTCACCGTCACCGGACTCTCCCAGGAGATGGGAGACGACGGATCCGTCGGAAGGGGTAACAGGTGCAACGGTCTGATTACACCCTACAGGCCCATGTCCATGGAGGCAACCTCCGGAAAGAACCCGATCACCCACATCGGAAAGATCTACAACGTCATGTCCAAACTGATCGCAGAGGATGTCGCCAAGAAGGTCACCAACGAGGCCGAGATCAGGGTCAGGCTGCTCTCCCAGATCGGAAAGCCCGTCTCCGAGCCCCTGAACGCATCCATCCAGATTGTCCTCCCCGATGCGGAGAACGACCCCAAGCTGCCCACCTGGAAGTCCGAGGCCGAGGCCATCGCCGCAGACTGGCTCGACAACGTCGACAAGGTCTCCGACATGATCATCGAGGGCAAGGTCAGGACCTTCTGATTGGTCGCTGACGGATAAACTTTCCAGCCTTGGCCGGATGGTTCCTTTTTCCATCTGGCCAAGCAAATCTTATTAAACTTTCAGGACATGGACATATACATCCAATAGGTGAGGTTATCCCATGAAAATCATCGACGAGCCCCAGTTCGGTCCCATGTTCAGGTTCAATGACGCGAATGTGTACTGGTCACTCCACCTCCTATCGGATGGACGCAGGATGGGCCGCAAGAGGCTGGCGGACGAGGTCGGTGTCGGAGAGGGCAGCATGCGCAGGATCATCGACACCCTCAAGGAGTGGGATTTCATCAACATCAAGCAGACCGGGATCACCATCACCAAGGCAGGTATATCCTTCCTGGAACAGCTTCCTCTGCGCCCCGTCAACATCTTCGTGGAGGGATCCGTGGCAGGCGCGTGTCAGCAGGGAGTCCTCGTCCTCGGAGGCGCCGACAAGGTCGTCAACGGTATGGAGCAGAGGGATGCGGGTATAAAGGTGGGTGCCGACGGATGCACCACCATCGTCATCCGCGACGGTGTCCTCATGATCCCCCCGGACTGGAACATGGATGAGAAGACCCCCGAACTCGCATACAAGATCCGCAAGGAGATCGGTATGACACAGAGCGATGCGCTGATCATCGGCGGTGGGGAGACCCAGGCCCTGGCGACCGAGGCCGCGATAACCGCAGCCCTCCTGATGTTCTGAGCGGTCCGCTTTTAAAGTGATGGACCGATTGGTATCCATGCGCCATCTGCTGAGCCACTCGGTCTATCAGGACCTTTCCATTTTCGGAGACGACCCCGTAGCGAAGCTCTCGTCAATCGGATGTGACGGTATCGAGCTCCTCACCGGATTCGGACCCGTGGACCCCATGTACCGCGGAATCACCCGTACCGTCCACCTCCCGTACACCACGGATTGGATGGCGGCATGGAACGGTGAACCCTACGACATGGACGAGGAGACCTCCCGTTACGTCATGTACGGCCGCAGCAGGGATGATATCATCTCCAACCTGACACTCGCCATCCAACATGCATCCGCCTTGGAACCGTTGCACGGGGTTCTGCATGTCACCAACGTCTCCCTGAACGACATCTATAGGCGCAACCACATTGGTGATTCCGGGAAGGTCATAGACACCTTCTGTGAGATGATGAACACCGTCATCGGAGGGATGCCCGGAGGAGAGCCTCCGTTCAGACTGGCGTTCGAGAACCTCTGGTGGCCCGGTCTCCGTTTGTTGGACATGTCCGACTTCAGGAGATTGGAGCGCGGCATCGAGTTCGACAACTGGGGGATCTGTTTGGACACCGGCCATATGATGAACTGCCTCCCGGGGATCGATTCCGAATCTGCGGGCATAGATGCGGTTCTAGGGGTCATCGACGGTTACACGGAGGACCTCATAGACAGGATAGGTGCCGTCCATTTCCATTGGAGTGCCAGTTGGGGGTACAGGTCCACATTCGAGGAGAGGGAGCTGGAGGGCGATCCGGCCGAATTCTATTTCAGCGCATATCCCCACGTGTCGAGGATAGACCAGCACATGCCCTTCTCCGATCCCAGGTGCAACGGGATCCTGGATGTACTGAGGCCAGAGACGGTGATACACGAGATGCCGGGCTCCCTCGAAGGGGTTCTGGAGGACTTCGTCAGGCAGAGGTCCCTCATCCGCGGATGACAACCCGTCCGACAGGTTCCCGATACCGCCGGGACGGTCTCCTGGACCTGTCTGACCGGGAGCCAACCATTTTTATATTACTTCTATAATCGGTAGCGCAGAGGATTTCAAATGGCACGTTTCAAAGAGGCTGAGCACAGGCTCCTTGACAAGACTGTCTGCATGAACTGCTACGCCACCAACCCCAAGAAGGCTGAGAGGTGCAGGAAGTGCGGTTACAGCAACCTCAGGCCCAAGGCCAAAGAGAGCAGGAAGCAGTGATTACTGCTTCTACCATTGATTTTTACGGCCGGCTATCGGCCGGTTTTGCTCGGGCGGAAGCCTGGGCGCTGGAGGGGAGGTCAAACCCCTCCCACATCCTTTGACAGAGTTCCATATATAGCCCTGATTCCATGGCTGGGATTGTCGGAGTGGCATCATGAAGATTCTAATCGTCGATGACAACGTCGCCGTCCAGGAGATCATCCAGGACATCCTTCTGGACGAAGGCTATGCCAAGGATGATGTTAAGCGCGTCAGCAGTGTGGACGAGGCCGTCTCGAAGGTCGGGGATTTCCAGCCTGACATCATCATGCTCGACACATGGGTCGGGGACGAGGATGGACTCCGTGTCATCAGCCGTTGCAAGGAGAACCTGGGCGAGGTGCCTCTCAACATCATCCTGATCAAGAGCGCCAGCGAACAGGTTCCCAGGGACAATCCGTACATCAAGGGTTTCATCGACAAACCGTTCAAGTCCACGGATGTCCTGAAGGCGTTGAAGGACGTCACCGAGATCATAATCCGTGAGGAGGAGCAGAACTCGGAGAAGAAGAGGAAGAGGAAGGAATCCAAATCCCTCTTCCGCAAGAAGGACAGGAAGAAGATCGAGGTCTCCTCCGTCGACATCGAGAGCAAGGGACTCTCCTTCGGTACCTCGTACATGATATTCGAGTCCGAACCCGAGAAGATCTACTCTTTCATCGGACTTTTCGATCCCGACAAATACAGGATCCTCATGGTCTCCTCCGAGAAGGCCAAGGCAGTCAGGGAGAGGTTCGACAGGGGAAGTGTGGATGTGGTCTCCCTCACACCGACACCCAAGTCCGGTTCCATGGACATCCACGGTCTCGGTTCACTAATGGTGTACGTCAACGATTTCGTCAAGATGCATCAGTTCCCGGTGGTCGTTTTCGACAACTTCGCGGACCTGGTGGAGGCCGACGGTCTCAACAACATCCTGGTCTTCTTCCATCAGATGATAAGCGGTTCCAAGGATGAGGCCACATTCGTGGTCTCCGTGGACGACAGTCAGCTGACGGACAAGGACAAGAACATACTCAAACTGGATTTCAAACTCCACAATTTCTGAAGAGGTTTTCCATATGCAGATAGAGAAGGTATGGGCAAGAGAGGTTCTCGATTCCAGGGGTAACCCCACGGTCGAGGCAGAGATCACAGTGAAAGGACACAGGATCACCGCGATCGCACCGTCCGGTGCATCAACCGGTTCCTGGGAGGCCCACGAGCTCCGTGACGGAGGCGACAGGTACGGCGGAAAGGGTGTCCTGAAGGCCGTAGAGAACGTCCGCGGCGAGATCGCCAAGAGGATCACCGGAATGGACCCCACCGACCAGAGGGCCATCGATGAGGCCATGATCGAGCTGGACGGCACCGAGAACAAGAAGAGGCTCGGAGGAAACGCGACCGTGGCCGTCTCCCTCGCCGTTGCCAGGGCCGGAGCCATGTGCAACAACATCCCCGTCTACGAGCATGTCGGCGGAGACCATGTGACCCTTCCCGTCCCCATGCTGAACATCATCAACGGTGGAAAGCATGCAGGAGGCAACCTGAAGATCCAGGAGTGCATGATCATCCCCGCAGGGGCGAAGACCTTCTCCGACTGTCTCAGGATGTCCACCGAGGTCTACATGCACCTCAAGTCCATCCTCAAGTCCAAATACGGTGTGGGAGCCATCAACATCGGTGACGAGGGAGGATTCGCACCTCCTCTGGACACCGTCGATGAGGCACTCTCCACCATCGTCGAGGCCATCTCCGATGCAGGATACGTTCCCGGAAAGGACGTCTACCTCGCAATGGATGCCGCCTCCTCCGAGTTCTTCGACAACGGGGTCTACAACGTGGACGGAATGAACCTGTCCGCAGGCGAGCTCGCAGACCACTACGTGGAGCTGACCAAGACCCACCCCCTCATCAGCATCGAGGACCCCTTCTTCGAGGACGACTTCGAGACCACCGCGGAGCTCACAAGGAAGATCGGAAGCCATGTGCAGATCGTCGGTGATGACCTGTTCGTCACCAACACCAAGCGTCTCAGCCGCGGAATCGAGCAGGGTGCCGCCAACGCGCTCCTCCTGAAGGTCAACCAGATCGGAACCGTCACCGAGTCCGGTGATGCGGCCCAGATGAGCTTCGACAACGGTTACAACGTGGTCGTGTCCCACAGGTCCGGAGAGTCCGAGGACACCACCATCGCAGACCTGTCCGTCGGATGGGGATCTGGAGAGATCAAGACCGGTGCCCCCGCCCGTGGAGAGAGGACCGCCAAGTACAACCGCCTCCTCAGGATCGAGGAGGACCTGGGATCCAAGGCCGTCTTCCCCGGAGTCAGCAAATTCCACCTCTGATCCAACCTCCGGAGAGGGGCTTCGGCCCTTATCCGGACTATTTAAACCTTTTTACTACATTTCTATCAATTTGTCGTTTTGTCAACCTCTGACCCATGGTTTCCGATAGCTACAGTAATGTCTCGGAACAAGGCTTATATTGTGGCTTTCACTTGAGGAGGATGCGCGTTCCGAAGGGATAGGATGTAAGGATTTCTTAGAGGATCCGCGCGAAAATGGGGAGAATATAGTGTACGAGTCAT
>JAEDJU010000163.1 GCA_016296195.1 Candidatus Methanomethylophilaceae archaeon
CACGATCTCCTACACACTCTCCAACGGATACTCCGGAACCGCAACCATGCTCGTAAACGGAGAGAAGGTCAACGGATACAAGTTCACCGCATCCGGAACTTACGTCAGCACAGGCATTGACTACACAATCATCCTGCAGGGAATCGAGAAGTCCGGATATGTTCCCGAGTCTCCCGACACACCCACACCCACACCTGTCGAGCCCACCGAGAAGGACGACAGCATGGGAATCACCGAGTACCTCCTGATCGTCCTGGTCATCCTCGCAGCCATCCTGGTTGTCGTCGTCGCCATCAGGATGATGAGGAGCTGAAGTTCCAATCTCTAACAGGTAAGAACCGAAACCAATAACCTCAAAACAAACCAAGGGTCCCGAAAGGGATCCTCCCCTTCCATCATCCAACAATCCCTCAAACCTGATATTATTCTTTTAAGAATATTTTGAGCAGTCACATATTATAATCTATTGTATTATAGGCATACCATTATGACAGTGTACGCAGACATCACGGAGACAATCGGGGAGACCCCCATAGTCCGTCTCAACAGGATCGCACCTCCCGGATCCAACCTCTATGTGAAGATCGAAAGGAGCAACCCGGGAGGATCCATCAAGGACCGTGCCGTCCTATCCATGATCAACGATGCCGAGGCCCGCGGAGTGCTGAGGAAAGGCGGGACCATCGTCGAACCCACATCCGGAAACACCGGCATCTCCATCGCACTCATCGCCGCCGCCCGCGGATACAAGGCGGTCATCATCATGCCCGACACCATGTCCAAGGAGCGCATCTCCTCCATGAGGGCATACGGCGCCGAAGTGATCCTCTCCCCCGGTTCCAAGGGAATGGCCGGAGCCGTGAAGCTCGCCAACCAGATAGCTAAAGAGAGAAATGGATTCATCCTCGACCAGTTCGGCAACCTCATGAACACCGCCGCCCACCGTACCGGGACCGGAAGGGAGATCCTCAGGGACATACCCGATGTGGATCTGGTCTTCTCGGGATTCGGGACCGGCGGAACCGCATCCGGTATCGCTCTCGCATTCAAGGATGCCGGAGTGAAGGCCAAGGTCATCGGAGTGGAACCCGCCGAGAGCCCCCTCATCTCCGAGGGACACGCCGGACCTCATAAAATACAGGGAATCGGAGCCAACTTCGTCCCCGGAAACCTCGACAAAGATGTCCTCGGAGGCGTTGTCACCGTCAGAGGAGAGGATGCCATCGCCACCACCGTCGCCCTCGCCAGGGAGGAGGGCATATTCTGCGGCATATCCTCCGGGGCCGCCGTCTTCGCCGCCATACGCGAAGCAAAGGAGAACCCCGGGAAGAAGATAGTCGCCATCCTGCCCGACGGCGGGGAGAAGTACATGAGCCTCGGGATATTCGACTGAGGGGGCGGTACCATTCCGGTCAAGATAAACGACGACCTGCCGGCATACTCCATCCTGGAGTCCGAGAACATATTCGTCATGAGCGAACAGCGTGCGGACACACAGGACATCCGTCCGTTGAAGATCCTCATAATGAACCTCATGCCCACCAAGGTGGAGACTGAGACGCAGATACTCCGTCTGCTCAGTAACAGCCCCCTGCAGACCGACGTGGAGTTCCTCCAGGCGGCCACCCACGAATCGAAGAACACATCCCAGGAATACCTCCAGAGATTCTACCACACCTTCGATGAGGTCAGAGAGAAGAAATACGACGGTATGATCATAACCGGTGCCCCCGTGGAATCCATAGACTTCAAGGATGTCGATTACTGGGACGAGCTGTGCGAGATCATGGACTGGACCCGCACCAACGTCTGCTCCACCCTGTACATCTGCTGGGGAACCCAGGCGGGACTCTACCACCACTACGGCGTCCCCAAGTACCCCCTGGACTCCAAGGTCTCCGGTATCTTCGAGCACCATGTCCTCGCTCCCAGCGAACCCCTCCTGAGGGGATTCGATGACAGGTTCTTCATGCCCCAGTCCAGGCACACCGAGGTCAGGTACTCCGACATCGCCAGGAACCCGCATCTCCACATCGTGTCCTCATCACCCGTCTCCGGAGTCGGGATCGTGGTGTCGGAGAAGAACGAGGTGTTCATCACCGGTCACTTCGAGTACGACAGGGGAACCCTAGCATACGAGTACGAAAGGGACATGAACGCTGGAATGAACCCCCACGTCCCCGACAACTACTTCGAGGACGACGATCCCACAAAGGATCCCGTGTTCAGGTGGAGGAGCCACGCCACGCTGTTCTTCACCAACTGGCTGAACTACCACGTGTACCAGCAGACACCCTACAACATAGACGACATCGGAAAGGAATCTTGAGATTCCTATCTGAAAATACGTAAATACCTTCGGGGAGTTCCTCCCTCCATACCAACGAGAAGTTGGATGGAGGGATCCCCAATGAGAAGTGTGACAACAGACAAGGCGCCCGCAGCGGTGGGACCGTATTCACAGGCCGTAGTTTCCGGAGCATTCGTTTTCGCATCCGGACAGATCCCCGTGAACCCGGAGACGGGTGATATCCCGGAGGACATAGTGGACCAGGCGAGACAGGCGCTGACCAATCTGAAGAACGTGCTGAAAGCCTCGGGTTCCGGAATGGACAAGGCCGTGAGGATCACCGTGTACATCACCGACATCTCCGCCTTCGCGGATGTCAACAAGGTCTACGCGGAGTTCTTCAAGGAACCCTATCCGTCTAGATCGTGCGTAGAAGTGTCCAAGCTCCCCAAGGGAGTGAAGATCGAGATCGATGCGATCGCGGTCACATACTGACGGTCTTGGGATTCACGAGCTTCCCGATGATCGCGTCCCTGACGAAGGGATTGTAACCGCTCATGTCGGGTTGCGTGTCCAGGATGTTCTGTATCTCCGAGGACACGTGCCCGAAAACCTCTTTGAATATCCTGCATGAGTCGCCGCCGTTCTCCTCGAGACCGCACTCGTGGTAGGCGTCCATGCTGCAGCCTCCGTTGCAGTATCTGAATATGGGACATGAGGAGCACTTCTCGCGCCTCTTTATGGATCCCAACAGGATCCTCCTGAATCCCTCGGACTGGAATGCCTCGGAGATAGAGATCTCGTTTATGTTCCCCATATAGAACTCCTGAGGACAAGCCTTCGCACACGGATACATGGATCCGTCGGGGTTCACGCACAGCCACTTGGTGAGACATGACGTGTGGGCGCAGTCCGACGGTGTGGGATCGCCGAGGTAGTTGAGGACGTACAGGTAATGGGGGATCAACGGGATCTTCGACTCCGAATCGTGCAGCCACTCGTCGAAGGCCTCTATGCTTCCCCTGATGAACTCATCGGCATCCGGAACGGTGCCGTTGCATTTGGCGCATCCCGCCGGGATCACCGGTGAGAATGATACATTGGTGCCC
>JAEDJU010000164.1 GCA_016296195.1 Candidatus Methanomethylophilaceae archaeon
CCGAAGTATCGTGGGTGATTATCATCGCCGTTGAACAGATTACTTATAAGAACATCGATCCAAGGACTCGTAACACCATCATGGTGGGTCTGTGTCTCGCTATGCTCGTCGCATGCTTCGACGGAACCATAGTGGGTACCTGCGGTACCGTAATCGCCTTGGATCTCAATGGGGCCTCACTCTACGCCTGGATGATCACGGCGTACATGCTCTGTGAGACCATCATGATCCCCATCGCGGGAAAACTGTCCGACCTGTACGGAAGGAAACCCTTGTTCCTCATCGGACTCGGACTATTCGTCGCAGGTTCCTTCGTCGCAGGTATGTCCACGAGCATGGAGATGCTCATCGTCTGTCGTGCCGTGCAGGGTCTGGGAGGAGGAATCCTGATCCCCGTGGCAACCGCTGCCGTCGCAGACCTCTATGCTCCCCGTGAGAGGGCCAGGATGCAGGGTATCCTCGGTGCCATCTTCGGTGTCGGAAGCGGAATCGGTCCCCTCCTCGGAGGATACATCACCGATTTCATCAGCTGGCACTGGTGCTTCTACATCAACCTGCCCATCGCTGCCGTCGCGTTCTTCCTGACCATCAAGAAGTTCCCCACACCCATCAGTGATGAGAAGCCCGTCATCGACGGAAAGGGAATCACACTCCTCTCACTGCTCCTCCTCGATTTCATCCTTCTTTTCGAGTTCGGAGGAAAGGATTTCGAGTGGGTAAGTGTCGAGTCCATCGCCATGGTCATCATCGCGGCCGTCCTCCTGATCCTCTTCATCAAGGTCGAGCAGAAGGCCGTCGAGCCCATCCTGTCCCCCAAGCTTATACAGAACAAGACCGTCATCATGGCCGCCGTCTACATGTTCGTCTTCGGAATCGGAATGATGGGTGCCATGATCTACTCCAACATGTTCGCCATCGGTATCCTCGGCATGACCACCATGGAGGCCGGAGAGTACTCCCTTGCGATGGTCGCCGGAATGATGATCACCGCAATGGCAAGCGGTGCCCTGGTCAACAAGACCGGATTCAAGCCCTGGCTCACCATCGGACCAATCATCACCTTCATCGGACTGTACATGATGTCCAAGATGACCATCGGTACCGACGTCGTCTACTACATCGAGTGCCTCTTCATCTTCGGATTCGGTCTGGGATGCATGATGGCCGTCATCATGACCGCTGTCCAGAACAGCTGTACCACCCGTGAGATGGGAATGACCACCTCCGCTGTGAACCTGCTAAGGTCCATCGGAACAACAGTTGGAACTGCCATCTTCTCGATGCTGATCAACAACAGGATCTCATCCGAACTCCAGGCCAACCTGCCCGATGCGATCTATCAGCTGATCCCTCACGATTCCGGAATCCTCAACATCCTGGATCTCAGCAACCCCGATATCGCGGCCGTATGGGGTCCCGTGTTCTCCATGCCCCCGGGAATCGAACAGAACCTCTACAACATCCTGCTGTCCTTCGCGAACAGTGTGGACTTCGCCTTCCTCGCGGGAGGTGTAATCATCCTGCTCCTGGCAATTATCGGGATCTTATTCAAGGTCCAGACGCCCAAGGAGGAGGAAGAGGTCGGGGACAACCACCTGGATGCCTCCGAGTGAAAACAACGGTGCTTCGGCACCACCTTTCCCAACCCTTTTACAATCATTCTCCGTTCATCATAACCATGGATTTCCTCGAACGTGCCGCATCCGGTATCGAGACCTCCGACCTCGACGATGATATAGGGCAGTTGTTCTCGGCCATGGACAGGGCACACGGCCTCTGCGAGAGGTTCAATGTCCCGTGCACACCTGCATCCGAGAGGAGGATGATTCTCAACGAGTTGTTCGGAACGGATTCCTCGGAGGTCAGCATCAACCCCCCGTTCCACTGCGACATCGGTACGAACATAAGGTTCGGGAAGTGTCTCAGGATCAACACCGATTGCATAATACTCGATACGGCCCCTGTGGAGTTCGGGGACTACGTCATGGTCGGACCCAGGGTCCAGATTGTGACGCCCGAACATTCAACCGACTATCTCCGTCGCAGGGACGTGTTCACCGTCTCCCGGAAGATCGTCATAGGCGATGACGCATGGATCGGTGCCGGCAGCATAATCCTCCCGGGTGTCACCATCGGGGAGCGGGCGATCGTAGCCGCAGGTGCGGTCGTCAATCATGATGTTCCCGCTGATTCGGTGTATGGCGGTGTTCCCGCCAGGAGGATAAGGTGATAGCATGGATAGGATGCGTCTCTCTATGGTATCCATGAATTCCAGAGTCGGTGATATCGAAGGGAATCTGGACAGGATCATCCGTACCATGACAGATCTGGCATCGGACGACACGGACCTGGTCTGTTTCCCCGAACTGTCTCTCACCGGTTACTCCACCGAGTACAGCCCCGGCCTTGCCATGGGCATCGACAATCCAACGGTCATGTCCATAATCGATGCCACTTCCGATCTGGGAATCGCCGTTTGCTTCGGGTTCGTCGAGGATGGGCCGTACATCACACAGGTGGTGGCCGAGGATGGGAGGTTGGTCGGATCGTACCGGAAAACACATCTCGGCGAGAGGGAGGCTCCTGTCTTCCTTCCAGGCGATTCCGTGGAACCGATCCGTACGAGGAAGGCCGTTCTGGGCATACAGACGTGCTGGGAGTCCCATTTCCCCCTGATCACGATGGAGTATGCGATGAAGGGTGTGGATCTGGTCCTGATGCCCCATGCATCCGGGTTGACGGGTGAACGCAGGAGGGACAGTTGGAACAGGATCCTTCCCGCGAGGGCATACGACAACACAGTCTTTGTGGCGGCGTGTAACATGGCGGGTGACAACGGGTATGGAACGGTTTTCGGAGGAGGGGCGACCGTTTTCGATGTCCGTGGCGTCAACATCGCCGAGGATTACTCGAGGGAATGCATCCTGACCGTTGATCTGGATCCGACGGATATGGAGAGGATAAGGGCTCCGGGATATGTCTCGATGCGTGACCTGTACTTCCTGGACAAAAGCCGTCCGGAGCTGTTCTCCGGAAACAGGATTGGGCAATGACCGCGCCCGACCGTCACTATGTCACGCCAAATGATGAGAAAGAAGTCGGGCGCGTGATGTGGGTATCGGCATATCATATCAGAGGTCCCTGATGTCCACCTCCATGATGTCCTCGAAAGGTTCGGAAGCGTAGTACTCCTCGGAGCAAAGGTCTATCAACCTTTCCGCAAGCAGGCGGATGTCGGGCTTCACTCGTCCATCCTCCTGTTTTCATGGTACGATTCCATGATTTAGGAATACCTAAAAAACTATTTAATATTTAGGATAGCCTAAATTAAGGGGGCCACACGGACCCCCTCGTGTTTCATTGTGTCCCTTCCTTCGGTTTCTCCTTGGCCGGGACC
>JAEDJU010000015.1 GCA_016296195.1 Candidatus Methanomethylophilaceae archaeon
AGCGTCCGGCTGATAACCGGAAGGTCATGAGTTCAAATCTCATTGGGACCACTATCTCTTCTTTTTTCATTTCATCATTCTGCATCACTATTCATCCGACTAACTCGTAATCGGACACATCTGTCGATGCGCCCAACATCAAAAACTGTTCTCAACTTGTTTTTCCCCATGCTGTCTCCAGTTCGGATAAACCACCATCTTAGGAGACCATGGTCCGAAACATCGCTCCCGTGGTGGAATGGACACAACCGATCGTCATGCCGAATGAGACTACGATGTTCTCGACGAGGAACATGCCGAACTTGCCACGGTAGACCTGGTCGAAAACGTTCATCTCCTCCTCAGGGCATCGGTCCTATCGACTTCCGTGGCGGACCCCGCACCGACTAAAACGGACACATTGTCGGAGAGACTCCTGAGAACGGGACCCTCGAGTATGTCGATGTGTCCCACGGCACGGCCGATCCTCTCGTCCATGGTCTGCATGTCGGGAACATCATTGAAGAGGACACAGAAACCGTTGGATGTGATGAAAACGGACACCTCGTACGATCTCGGAACCGGGCCATCCATCGTCATATGGGACCTCTGGACGTGTCCCGTGATACGGGCGGAGAATATCGTCGGGGAGGATTGTGAAGATGTTTCCCCAGACCTTTGTAGGAAATCCCGCAAAGGCCTGGTTCGGGGATCAAGAGGATGCCTTCGGGGCCTCGTCCTCGTACATCCATTTCCTGCACACGGGAATGAGGAAACCGCCGATGGCGTTACCGATCAGGACCGTGATGATGAAGACCAGGGACTCGACGGAGAACGCTCCTGCCGAACAGAAGTAGAACATGTCGGCGATGGAGTGTTCGAATCCGGCCAATATGAACACAGGGACACAGACGAATGTGGCGATGAAGCTCTTGGTGTTCTTGTAGCAGTCCGCTGCTATGAACATGAGCATACCGCACAGCACACCTTTGAACAGGACCGGCAAGAACTCGTAGTTGTCCAGCTTCGCATTGGCGAGGTTGACGGCCGCATCCAGGGGCATCATGAGCCCGAGGATCAGACAGCCGATGAAGTTCCCGAGGATGACGACCAGAAGGTAGGGGACGTATGAATGGTCGTTGTCGAAGATGTATCCAACCTTGCCGGTGTAGAGGTCCAGGCGGAAGGAGAAGATGGTGAACAGACCCACGGCGAACAGTATCGCCCCGACCCATTTCACCTCGCATCCGAGGTACACGCAACCCCCGATACCTATCATCATCCCCGCAAGGATGGCCCTGACAAGGCACTTCAGATAATGTTGATCCATGATAAAGACCTCAAAGCTCGTGATAGAACAGGATGATGGAGTGGTACTCCCCGTCCTTAGACCTGAATCCTCCGGGGACCACACCGATGCGCCTGAAACCCTCCTTCTCATAGAGATGGATAGCAGACGCATTCTCCTGCACGACCGCGTTGAACTGCATTATACGGAATCCGAGGGATCTGGCCATGGAGAGCGAATCCTCCACCAGCTTGGCCCCGATCCCCTTGTTGGACATGTCGGGATCCACGGCATAGCTGGCGTTGCTGATGTGTCCGCACCTCCCAACGTTGTTGGGATGGAGGATGTACATGCCGACCACACGACCGTCGATCTCGGCCACTCCGCAATGTGATTGCGAGCCGAAGAATACCGATGCCTCCTCCGGGGAGAGTTCCTCCTCCTGGGGGAACGCCATGCCCCTGTCGACGATAATGTTCCAGATACGGGCCATTCCGGGAACGTCTTCCTCGGTGTAACCCCTCACACGGACTTCCATGAGTGTTCGAATCTGATGGGGATATAAGGGTGTTTGGGGAGGGTCGCGGATCACTCCGCGGAACCCTCGGCCGCGAGTTCGCGGGCCATCCTCTTACGGTTGAAGAGGACCGAATCCATGAAGATCACCCAGAGGATCTCCACGACGATGGATGTTGCGATGGCCACCATGGCTGATGCCGCCAGGGGACCCAGGGTCGCGATGCACATCGTGATCGCTATTCCCTTGTTCTTGTAGGATGTCATAAGGATGTCCGTGACCCTCTGCTTCCAGTGTATTCCCATCCTCTTCTCTGTGACCTCGACGACGTTGCCGAGGAAGAAGGTACGGAGTGCGGCCACGATGACGAATGCCACCAGGATACCCACATCGGAGGGGAACAGGGTGGAACCGACCGACAGCCACACCAGGAGGAAGATACAGCAGTTCATGAAAATGGCCATGAAATCCTTGCTGATGTTCAGCTTGGTGATCAACCTGGAGAGGACCAGGGGGACACCTATGATCTCGATGACGGTGATGACAACCTGCGTCATATCGACGAACTCACCGAGAGTCAACCAGATTATGAACGGGATCCACACCAGTGATACCAGGTAGACTATGATCGTACCCCTTGCGGCGTGCTCCATGTCACCGTTGAGGATATAGGACAACGGGGCGACGGAGGCTGCGAACGGGGTGGCTGCGATGAAGATGAGACCCATGGCCTCGTTGGCGAATGCAGTCCCCTTCAACAGGTAGTATCCGGCGAGGGGGATGAGCGATGAGATGACCAGACCCAACAGGACGGCTCTGACGACGGACCTGCCATTGGTCAGGGGATTGAGGTTCCTGTAGGGTATCCTCGAAAGGGAAAGGGTCATCATCAGTGCAAGGAATAGAACGGTGATGTTGGCACGGCGTCCCGAGGTCAGCACATCGCCCGGGAAGATACCAGTGAAGTTCGTCAGCAATGCGACGATCAACGCCAACGACATCATGAATGCACTGCTTTTCAGGAGGTCCTTGACTTGCATGGGCCGTTTTTATTCCATGTCTGATATTAATACATACCATTTATTCCGATACAATGGTCTAATAGGATACACTTTCCAGTACAATCGTCCATTCGAATGTGTAGTATATAAAGTCCCCAGGAGATTTTAACCATCAGCATCCATCTCTTGAATACGCTAAGAGGAACACTGATGGAATTCGACGAATACGTGGTGGATCTGAACGCTGACTGAAAGTGCGGATGCCGTGACCTCCACAGGTTCCACAACATCTACCACTTCCCGAACAACTACGGGACATCGGTTGTGGAAAATCCCAAGAGACCGGGATTCGACACGGGAGATTACCGCGCACTCGCGATAATCTTCTCCTATGATGTCAACTACTCCAAGATCAACCTGCCCATGTTCAACTCCAATCCGGTCGAATGCGCCGATTAGGAGGAGACGGTGAAGGTCCTGACGAGGATACACGACATCTGATTTCAAGAAAGGTGGAAATGGAAAAAGGCACGGATACAGGAAGTCCTGCCCATGCCGTTGGTTTTCAATGCTCGTGATGGGCTATGCTCTTCCCCGTGTCGAAGTAATCCGCACGGATAGAGTAAGGGATGTCCTACTTCTTGGCCACGTCCGGGAGCACCTCCAAGACGCATCCACAGATCACATCATCCCATATGCCGTGGACGATGTCGTCAACTTCTCCGGAAGCAAGGTCGTCGATCCGGTGTGCAGGGAGACGCTTTCAGTGCCGTGTCTGGTTCCGATAGGCGTGTTCGATGCGGCATCGATGGAACTGGGACTGCTGTCCAAATCCCTTGGAAAGAAGGCCCACAGCAACGAGGTCATCCTGGACGAGAACGACGATTGAGCAGACCCCGCGCACATGCGCGTGCGTATCCCTTATTAAGAGGATAACCATCCGCAGACGCATGTCAGGAGTGAAGCCCGTCAAGGCGGGATGGTGGAACGCGTTCAGACCCTGGACACTCCACGGAGCCGTCGTGCCCGTCCTAATAGGTGGGGCGGTGGCATACCGCGACGGGGGTTTCGACCTCCTGATGTTCATACTTGTGATGATCGGAGGATGCCTGCTGCAGTCCGCGGCGAACCTCCTCAACACGTACGGTGACTACGCCAAGGGAACGGACACCGTCGAGAACGAGACCAGATCACCTGAGTTGGTCACAGGTGTCCTGAAACCGAAACATGTGTTCCTCATGGGTGCCGCATGCATCCTGGTCACCTGTCTGATAGGACTGGTGTTCATCTGGAGATGCGGCTGGGGAATCATGGTCTACGGCATACTCGGCATCATCGGGGCCGGGATGTACACCATAGGTCTGTCGTTCAAGTACCACGGCACGGGACAGTTCGTGGTCTTCCTGATGATGGGCATCCTCATGCCAATGGGAACCTACTACGTGCTTACCGGACAGCACTCCCTGGACGTGCTGCTCCTGTCCATCCCCAACGCCTTCATGATCACAGCCGTCCTCTGCGGGAACGAGATGCGTGATTACGAGGAGGACAGGAAGGCGGGCGTGGGCACACTGTGCGGACACATGTCCTACGGGAATGGCATGAGGCTGTACCTGTTCGAGAACACAGTCGCCTTCCCGATACTGCTGATCCTGATCATATCCGGGATCGCACCCCTGGGATGCGCACTGGCATTCATCACACTGTACGATCTCCACAAACTATACGTTAACAGCAGACGGGCATCCGAAGACCCCCATGCGGGTTTCATGCTGGTGCCGCTCTGCTTCAAACTGAACTGGCATTTCGGCGTCCTGCTGACCGCCGGTTTCGTTATCCAGACGATTATCCTACCTATGGTGATTTGAGATGGCAGAGGAAGAACTCAAAACGGGAACGCAGTTCGAAGGTAAGGAGGAGTACATCAAGGATGTATTCACCGAGATCGCCGGCTGCTACGACGAGATGAACGAGATCATGTCCATGGGAATGGTCCAGGGATGGCACAAGTTCATGATGAGGAAGGCAGGGGACATCAAGGGGAAGAAATGCCTCGATGTCGGAACCGGTACAGGGGAGATCGCATTCCACGTCGCCAGGACTGCCGGAGCGGGATCCACAGTCATCGGACTGGACCTCACACCCGCGATGCTGGAGCTTGCCGAGAGGAAGGAGGCTGAACTGGACCTCCCCGTGAAGATCGAGTGGAAACAGGGGGATGCACTCAAACTCCCCTACGATGACAACACATTCGACCTGGTGACATCTGGATACATGCTCAGGAACGTGACGGACATCCTCGGTGCGGTCACCGAGATGCACAGGGTCCTCGCACCCGGAGGCAAGGTCATCGTCGCAGAGCTGTCGAAGCCCAAGAACTCCGTCGTCCGCTTCTTCTACAACATCTACATGAAGAGGGTCAAGAGGATGGGCCGCAAGTACGACCAGGGCAAGTCCATCGACGGGAGGCAGTCCGCGTACGAGTGGCTCACAGCATCCATCGAGGGATTCCCCTACGGCGAGGACATGGTCAAGGTCTTCAACAGGGCCGGATTCAAGGATGCGAGGTTCCACGTGAAGAGCTTCGGAGCCGTCAACATCTACATCGGTACCAAGGAATGAAGGACTACAGACTCTATCTGTTCGACTTCGACAACACCCTCTACGACACCAACGAGGGGATAAGGGAGATCCTCAGACACGCCCTCCCGCTTGTCGGGGTCGAATACGATGATTCCAGGTTCGGGGAGTTCTCCGGTCTCAGCATGGACCAGGTCTTCGAGAGATACGTCGGGGATTGGAGCCTGTACGACAGGTACAGGGACGAGTTCATGCGCATAGTCCGTTCGGATGTGTACATGACCGGATTCCCCTTCCCGGAGACCGAGAAGGTGCTCAGGGAGCTATGTTCCAGAGGGAAGAGGATCGGGATCGTCTCCGGCAAGATGAGCTTCAAGATCGAGAACCTGATGGAACGCGACGGGATGCTCGGTCTGGTGGAGACCATCGTCGGATACGGTGATACCGAGAGACACAAACCATTCCCCGATCCGATAGAACTGGCGTTGTCCCGGTTCGACATCCCGAGATCGGAGGTCCTCTATATCGGTGACAGTCCAAACGATTCCGGGGCCGCAATCAACGCCGGGATCGACTGCGCCATCATCAACAGGCACAACGGCCTGACCCCGGACGGTCTCGAATGCACCTATGAGCTGGATTCCCTGGAAGGACTGCTCTGAGGATCACTGCTGGGCGTTCAGCTGCATGAGGATCCTGTAGGCATCCTCCACACCCTGCTGTGCCGCCTTGGTGAGCCACTCCACGGATTCCTGATAGTCCATCCTTATCTGGTTCGAAAGACCGAGTGCCCCGAGGTTGTACTGTGCCATCGGTTCACCCTGCTGCGCGGCGGACCTGAAGTACCCCTCTGCCTTTCCGAGATCACCCGTCTCCATGGACATGTTGCCCAACATGGTCTGGGCGTATGCGAATCCCTGGTCGGCGGAGTACTCGAACCACTCCCTCGCCTTGTCCATATCCGGTTCACCCAGATAATCCCCGATATACAGTAGACCGAGGTTGTACTGTGCCTTGACATCATCCTTCATGGCAGCAGACAGGAAATACTGCTCCGCACCGGGGAAGTCCCTCCTCTCGAACAGGATCCCACCCATGCATAGACATGCATCGGTGTCCCCCTGATCGGCCGAGAGTCTGAAGTACCTCTCCGCCTCCTCCCTGTCCTGGGGTATGCCCTCTCCGGAGTCCAACATGAAGGCCAGGTCATACTGTGCCCCCATATCACCCGTCTCCGCGGCCATCCTGTAGAGTTCGGCGGCACGGACCTTGTCCGTCTCGACACCGTCACCGTTGCGGAGGATGGATGCGAGGACACACATTGAATCCACGTCACCGGCCTCTGCCGCCTTGGAATACCATTCGGCGGAGACCTTCTTGTCCAACGGAACACCCTGTCCGATGGAGTATGCGGCTGCGATGTTCTTCATACCCCTGACACTGCCCGCCTCCGCGGCCCTCATGAACCAATCCATGGACCTGCAGGGGTCGGAGTCGGAGTACAGGACACCGAGATTGCACATGGCCACGGAGTTCCCCGCATCCGCGGCGATGAGAAGGAAACGCTCCGCCTCGGACCTGTCGGATTCTATGCCGTCTCCGGTCAGGTACATGTAACCGAGGGATGAGGCAGAACCGGCATCACCCGAATCCACCGCCCTCTTCAGATAGGAGACCGCCTTACCGGTGTCGATGTCGACACCGTCACCTTCACGGTAGATCCTTCCGAGTTCGGCCAATGCCGAGGGATCGTTTCTTTCTGCCATGTCGATGAGGGTTGCGATGTCCATGTGGCGTAATCCGTGAACTGATATATCTCTAAAACGGGAATGATAAATCCTGATTGGTCACAGAAAAACAAACAATACGTTGTTTATAGATTTTCCAATGTGGCAGTTGTAGATTTTCCAATGTGGCAGTTGTAGATTTTTTAGTACCACACTTGCAGATGATGATGAACCCTCAGGCCAAGAGTGAACAGATCGATTGGACTGATGCGTGATCCATTTGGATCCATCGACTCGAAGTTCATCCGGTAATCGGAGTTCGGCCATCACAAAAAAGATATTGGAAGGTGAAGATGATCGCTACATCATGTTGGGGTCGTTATCAAAGATAGATATCAAATCCAGGTGCGCCGTTTGCGTGGTCCTTTCTCTGATCGGCATATGGACGATCAACCTGTTGGATTTCCCCGTGGGTGCAATCGGCCTCATCCCATCCATTATCGGCCTGGTGTTCGCCATATCCGTAATCTCCGAGATAGCATCGAAAAGCGAAAAAGAGCAGAAGTGACCTTCATGACCTTCCGATGGTGTATGTCGGACTCCTGCGACTGCCCTCCATGACCACATCCCCTGATTCCCTGAGATGGGCGGTTCCTACTTTGATGGATAGGAGGAGTACAGATACAAGACCTGATTGCATGATCTGTTCGCCCTTCATGGATACACCTCGATCACGGAAAGGGAATGCGGAGAGGGAAGGGTCGACCTTCTGATAGAGAGACAGAAGAACAAACCTGCCATCATCTTCGAGTTCAAGGTTGAGAAACCCGATTCGAAAGGGAACCTGGATGAGTACGTGGAAGAGGGCCTGAAACAGATCCGTGACAACAGGTACACGGATGCACCGGGGATGGATGATGCCATCGCCCTGTCGGTGGCATTCAGGAAGAAGAGCTGTTCCGTGAGGTTCCTTTGAACCGATATCACACGGAACATGGTTGAGATGGGGGTTCAGAACCCCCTGTTTGATTCAGAAGTCCTTGGGCTTGCTGCTGTTGTACACCGCCAGGACGGCCTTGTACATCATGTAGATGTCCGCCTTGGAGGTGACCTCGATGGGTGCGTGCATGGAGAGCACAGGGACACCGAAGTCCACTGTGTCGATGTTGTGCACGGAGATCTCCGAGGCGATGGTTCCTCCTCCGCCCTGGTCGATCTTTCCAAGCTCACCGGTCTGCCACACGATGTCCGCATCCCTGAAGATGCCCATTATGTAGGCCATCATCTCGGCGGATGCATCGTTGGTGCTGTACTTACCCCTGGATCCATCGTACTTGGTGAGGATGGGTCCGCGGTTCAGATAGGTGGTGTTGTTCCTCTCGAAGACCTCTCCGAACGCGGGATCGAATGCAGCACCCACATCGCAGGAGAGACAGATGGAGTTGCGGAGCACATGCCTGACCTCGCATCCCTCGTCCTGGGCCAGGTCCTCGATGAAGTCCCTGAAGAAGAACGACCTCATTCCGGTGACTCCGTCGGATCCGGTCTCCTCCTTGTCGGCGAAGATCGTGACGGTTCCGTACTCGGGCTCCACGGTGTCCAACTCCGCCATGAACTCGGCATATGCGCAGGAGCTGTCGTCCTGTCCGTAGGCTGCGATCATAGACCTGTCCAGACCCATGTCCCTGGGCTTGAAGGCGGGGACAGCACAGAGCTCGGCGGACTCGAAGTCTCCCTCCCTGATACCGTACTTCTCGAACAGGATGTTCATGACGGCGAGCTTGACCTTGCTCTTCACCTTCTCATCATCGAAGGGCCAGGATCCTATGAGGATGTTCAGCTGCTCACCCTCGATGACCTCGGATGCGGTCTTCCTCATCTGGTTCTGAGCGAGGTGGATGAGCAGATCGGTGATCATGAGGGCGGGCTCGTCCTCCCCCTCTCCGATCCTGACGGTCACGGACTCCCCGTTGGCGAGCTTGACCACACCGCGGATGGACAGTGGGATCGTTGTCCACTGGTACTTCTTGATACCTCCGTAGTAGTGGGTCTTGAAGTAGGCCATGTCCGCATCCTCGAAGATGGGGTGGGGCTTGAAGTCCAGCCTGGGACTGTCGATGTGCGCGACGGAAACACGGAGTCCATCGGCAACGGGCCTCTTTCCCTTTGTGCACATGAGGATGGTCTTGTTGCGGTTGACCTTGTAGAACTTGTCACCGGGACTGTACTTGGTGCCGCGGACGTACTCGGTGTATCCCCTCTCCTTCAGGATGGGGATCACGTACTCCACGACCTCGCGCTCGGTCTTGTTGTTCAGGAAACCCTTGTATCCCTCACAGAACTCGGAAGCCTCGGAAAGGATGGAATTGTGGGTCTCTCCAAGGGTCTTGGGGTCGGTGAGTATGTCCTCTGCCAGGAGCTGACCTTTGGTCTTCTCGTCTGTCATGCCCGATTAGTTGTATGCGTTGTACTTCAACATTGTCATCATAATGACGGGACAGAGACGGTGATATCCATCCATGGACAAGACCTGTGGATTGACACATTTTAAAGATACGAGTACATGGTTCGGCATGGTCTCCAAGGTAAGGGCGAACATGCGTACATGCAGCAAGACGACCCTGGTGAAAGCGGAACTCAGGGATGACGGCACCATCGGGATACACATCGCCACGGACTGCGACAATGTAAGACAATATGCAAAACTGCTCGGAGATACCGTGACCATCGAGGACTGCACGGATTACAGGAACTCCAGGATCTTCGCCGATGACATCAGGATGGTCCTGTCCCTCCCGTGTCTCGTACCGAGTGCGGTCATTAACGCGGCATCGATGGAAGCTGGACTCCTCACCACATCATGTGCGAAGAGGGCGGGAAGCAACGACAACGAGTTCGTCCTCGACGGATGATCATGAGAATCAGATGAAGTCGAAGTAACCCAACTGCCACGCACGCTCCTCGGATACGGCCTCCATATCGCCCGGACACAGGATGTTCACCACCCTGACGGCGTAGTCCGAGGCCACCATGGCATGGTCCCTCATATGACAGACGGAAAGTGCCTGACCGATGGTCCTGATGACAGCCTGTTCGACACCTTCCGAATCACGTGCCAACGCGTGGACGGCGAAACCCCTCCTGCGGATCTCACCGACATCCATGGAACCGTCGATGAAACCGTCCACGACCTCCGAACATAATGATATGGCCTCACCCACGGAGTCCGAATCCTCGATGGATGATGCGACATGCTCCGCCAGTCCCATCGCCCACAACGCGAGTACCTTGTTCCCGGATAACGATACCTTGGCCTCCAGACGGGAACGCAGTTCAGGGTCATCATCTATCCTTATCTTCGGCTCCATGGAACCTCCCGAACATGGATTCTACATCACGGATGATGTCGTTCAGGGGTATCGAGGCGATGCAGGAATCGGGAACGACCTCGTAATGCTCCGGGGGCTCCGGCATGATGTAGCAGTGTGCCTCCACCGATTCACCGTCCACGGTGACGGTCACGGGCACCAGTTCGTAGACCGGGACCTCCTCCCAGACGTCCATCCTGGAGATATCACCGTCTCCGGCTTCGAACACCACACCTCTGACCGAACCTTCTCCCGGGACCAGGGTGAGATAGTCCCAACCGCAGACCTTCACATATCCTTCCAGGACGGCATCCGATGTATCGACGTGATGTCCGAGGATCCTGTCGCGTATTATCGGTTCCACGAGGGTACCGTAGACGAAAACCAACATGTTGACGGAAAAGTGGGGGAGATCCCCCTTTTGATGATCAGAGTGCACCGCAGCCCTTGGCCGCCTCGATGCATTCTACGCAACCCTCATCCTCGATGGCGGGAAGTCCGTCCTCAAGGAGTCTGAGAACATTGTTCAGGCATCTGGCCATGGTCTCCTTCACCATGTCGATGTCCACAGCATCATCCTCCTTCCAGACATCATAGTCAGTGACGGTGGCGAGACTGCAGTAGCACATACCGAGTTCCCTTGCAAGCTGGCACTCGGGGACCACAGTCATTCCAATGATGTCAGCGAAGTTCCTGAACATGTGGCTCTCGGCCCTGGTGGAGAACCTGGGACCCTCGATGCACAGATACCTTCCACCCATGTGGTATTTGAGTCCGAGCTTCTTGGCGGACTCCTCGAACACGGAGTTCAGATAGGGGCAGAACGGATCGGGGATGGAGATGTGGACGATCTTGTCATCGAAGTAGGTGTAGTCCCTCCTCTTGGTGAAATCGATGAACTGGTCTGCGATCACCAGATCTCCGGGGACGAACTCCTCCTGGAGGGATCCCACAGCACAGGCGGATATGACATACTTGCATCCCAGCTCCTTCAGGGCCCACATGTTTGCCCTGTAGGGGACGGATGAGGGAGGGTAGGGGATTGTCGTACCGTGGCGGTGGAGGAATGCGACCTCCACTCCAGCGATCTTACCGATGAGGATCTTGTCGGAGGGTTTACCGTAGGGTGTGTCGGGATAGACCTCCTCGATGAGCTCGAAGGTGTCCGGGTTGTAGATACCGGTTCCACCGACTACTGCGATCTTAGGCATGGAACATCGTATACACAGGACCGATTAAAACCCTTCATCGGGCTCTGAGAACATATCCATAGTTTTCCCAGAGGAATGTAGGCATCGTTTCTTACAGAAAACACTATACATTCACACAAACTGATGAACCCATGAAAGGTCTCTATGAGAAATGGTGTTCCATCAACCTCATCCTTCGCATCGTTGTCGGACTGGTGATAGGAACCGCTCTGGCCCTCATCATACCCAACATCCTGTTCATCGAGATCATAGGTGAGCTGTTCGTTGGTGCGTTGAAGGCCATCGCACCGATACTCGTCATGGTGCTGGTCATATCATCGCTGGCCAGTTCCAAAGGGAATGTGGGTAACAGGATGAGGACCGTCGTGATCCTGTATCTGGGAACGACTCTCCTCGCGGCCGCGGTGTCCGTGGTCATGAGCTATCTTTTCCCGGTCCACATCACCCTGTCAATCGATCCCGCGGATTACGCGAGCGCCACTTTGGAGGAGGTGCTCCTGAACCTCGTCATCGGCATAGTATCCAATCCGGTATCGGCGATCATCAATGCGAACTACCTGTCGATCCTGTTCTGGTCGGTGCTGTTCGGATTCACCATCCGCAAGATCGGAAGCCCCACCGTCACCAACGTCATGTCGGAACTCTCCGAGATAGTGTCGAACATCGTCAGGGTTATCATCCAGTTCGCACCGATCGGACTGTTCGGTATCATCTACACGACGGTGTCCGCATTTGGATTGTCGATATTCGAGGAGTATGCGTCATTGATCTGCCTGTTGGTCGCATGCATGCTCATCGTGATGTTCGTGGTCAGCCCCCTCGTATCCGGGATCCTCATGCGCAGGAACCCGTTCCCGTTGCTGTTCGCATGCCTCCGCGGAAGTGCGGTCACCGCATTCTTCACCAGGAGCTCCGCAGCCAACATCCCCATGAACATGACCCTCTGCGAGAAACTGGGTCTTGACAGGGACTTCTACTCGGTGTCGATCCCGCTGGGTTCGGCGATCAACATGAACGGTGCAGCCGTCACGATCACGGTGATGACCCTGGTGGGTGCATTCTCGATCGGACTCGATGTTCCCATTGTCATCGCATTCGCACTGTGCTTCCTCGCAACTCTTGCAGCCTGCGGCGCATCCGGTGTTAGCGGCGGATCTTTGCTTCTGATCCCCATGGCCTGTTCCCTGCTCGGAATAAGCGATGACATCGCGATGCAGCTTGTCGCCATCGGATTCATCATCGGAGTGATCCAGGATTCACTGGAAACGGCGATCAACTCCTCCAACGATGTCCTGTATTCAGCAACCGCCGAGGTCGTGGATGCAAGGAAGAGAGGGGAGACACTGGAACTCAACACCGACTGAACCTAAAAGGGGAGGGTGACCTCCCCTCCAAACCATTCGGATCCTCCGCTCAACGGTGAATGGTAAATCTGTTTGACCTCATCAGGTGAGGTACCAGTGGTAAAAGCAATCAATACACCTGAAACCCGAATGATCAAGATGGTCGCTTTCCGAAGACCTGAACGACCATGTCTGGGGTGTATACGCGGTCACCTTCTGTGGGATAATCAGACACATTCTCAGTTACAAGCAACGTAGGTGGATTTCCTATGCTGGAGTAAATCATGGTATCGCACCAATCAAGATTTCCGCATGTTTCACAGACGTTCGGTCTCTCGAACATAAGGGATGATGCCACCAATGCAGATCTCTTGTCAAATGGGATCACTTCGATCCTCCATTCCTTCAACAGATCCTCGATTATAGCTGCATCCTTGCCGCTGTTCAGAACCTGACGCCTATACTCCATATAGGTCACGGCAGAAATCGCCAACTTACCGATATAATACCGCTTCAACCACTTCATGAACTCAGGATTCCGGATTATGCAGGTATCCAAAACCATCTTTACTGAACTGCGCACCAATCAGATCACATCGCTCAATCTAGATAGGATACTCTCAGCATTGGACAGCGACTCCTCCCTTTCCCTTAACATCCTGTCGATCACAGGATCGGAATATGAATCCGAACGTAACAGGAAAGCATATGTCCGAATGTTCTGATGATAACGCGAATCCTCCAATGGAACCATGTCCCACCACACATCCAATGTTGAACGTTTCACATTCTCGTGACATCTGTCATCCAACCTCAGATGATAACAGAAGAAGAACCAAAAGCACTCCGACAGCTCGAAAAGATCTTCACGGGACGAATCACATTCAACAGCCATTCTGAAAACCGCCTCGTACTCTTCCTTCTGTTTCCACAAGAAACCGAATTCCTCTGGAAAGGAAGCCATCGCACTGTCGAATATGGATAGGATGTAATCCTTGAAATTCGAAAAACCCACACTTCTAAGAGATATCCTCAAGGCTTCCCTCAATCTGCGATAGTCGTTCTGGAAAGTATAAGGAGCATCCGAATAGACCTCATCGATAGCCATCTCCGCTCCCTCAGGCCCCTTGTACTTCCCAATGAACTCCTTGGAGAAATCCTCTGAGAAAGATACGATCGGATCACCATCAGCCAGTTCTCCGGGGATGGCTCCGCAATACGACACCTCTGTAAAACGGGGATCGTCATGATTCCATCCGATGTAAGACATACCGTACCTGACCACCTCATCCCCCCATCTGTACCAACAGTGGGGAAGTCCCATGTCATGACCTTGTGAAGCGAGCTTCCGGTTCAGAAGAGTCATATACTTGTTGTAGAGAACTCCGGATGGGGCCCTACCGCATATGTCAAAATGATCCCTGATGAAGATGTACGAGGCAATTCTGACATAATCTACATCATCGTCCTTCATCCCGATACCTCCGTTCATTCTAAAGCATCTTTGAAAACACTCGATTTGTAGATAAAGACTCCTTTGAACGTATAAGATGAACATCCTTTGAGGAAAACCGAAAAGACGGGTGATTGGGGAAAAGAACCCGCAGGGACCCGATGACAGACCTGCGGGAGTGTGAAAGGGGATTCAACGGATCCTGCGGATGGCTTCGTAAGGCGTCACGTGGAGGGCCAGTTCGGCCTCCTCCGCTGTCATACCCGCACCGAGTGCAACGGTGAGTGCGGCAGCCTCGTCCATGAGGTTCTCGGGTGCATGTGTGTCGGAATCGATGACCATCTTGGCACCGACCTTCCTGGCCATATTGACCACATGTCCGTTGGTGATGTTGTGACCCGCCCTTCCGGTGACCTCCAGGATGACATCGTTGTCCTTGGCGAGCTGAGCCTCCTCCTCGGTGATGAATCCGGGGTGAGCGAGGATATCGATCTCGGGATTCTCTGCGGATGCGCGGTTGGTACCGGGTGCGACGGGTTCGGTGACGGTCTCCCCGTGGACGACGACCCACTCGGCACCGTACTTGCGTGCGAGTTTGGCGACCTTGTCGATCTTGCTCGGAGGGACATGGGTGATCTCCACTCCGGGGATCGTCCTGATGTAATCCTCGCAGAGCTCGACCGCCTTGACGACGTTAGTAACGACGAACTCGACGTTGGTCATATCGACATGGTCTGTGATGGCGATGACATCATGCCCGAGGACCATCGCCCTGCGGACGAGCTCCGCCGGGATCAGCTCCCCGTCGGAATAGACTGTGTGGGTGTGGAGGTCCGCTCTCATTCCGCTCTCTCCGACAGCTTCTCGTAGACCTTCTCCATGGGAAGTCCGGTCTTCTCGATGGCGACCATGGTGTGGTAGATCAGGTCCGCCAGCTCCCATGCCATCTCATCCTCGTCCTTGTCCTTGATGGCGAGGACGAACTCCCCGGCCTCCTCGATGACCTTCTTGCACATGCGGGTCTCGTCGTTGAAGAGCTTGCAGGTGTAGCTTCCCTCCTCGGGATTCTCGTGCCTGTCCTTGATGACACGTTTCAGATCGGGAAGGATGGCCATGGTCTCGGAGGTGTCCCCGTAGATGACCTCGTTGAAGCACGAGGGGGTTCCGGTGTGGCATGCGACCCCGGTCTGCTCCACCCTAACCAGGAGGGTGTCGGCATCGCAGTCGGTCTGGATGGACTTGATCTTCTGGACATGTCCGGACTCCTCTCCCTTCTGCCACATCTTCTGCCTGCTCCTGGACCAGAAGTGGGTGTATCCGGTGGATTTCATGAGGTCCACGGCCTCCTGGTTCGCCCATGCGACCATGAGGACCTCGTTGGTGATCCAATCCTGGACCACTACGGTGATCAATCCCTTGTCGTCGAATTTCAGATCTGTCATCTTACGTTAACCCCCTTGTCCCTGAGGTACTCCTTGACCTCACCGACGGTGCATTCGTTGTAATGGAAGATTGATGCCGCGAGTGCGGCGGACGCGCCCGTCTGGGCGAACACGTCGTAGATGTGTTCCTTGGAACCGCATCCTCCGGAGGCGATGACAGGGATGCTGACCGCATCCGCGACGGCCTCCGTGAAGGGTATGTCGTATCCTGTCTTGACACCGTCCGCGTCCATGGATGTGAGCAGGATCTCACCGGCTCCGAGGTCCTCGGCCCTCTGGGCCCACTCGACCGCATCGATGCCGGCGGATTTCGTTCCACCGTGGGTGAAGACCTCCCAGTGGTCCCCGACCCTCTTGCCGTCGATGGCGACGACGACGCACTGCCTTCCGAAGCTCTCGGCGCATTCAGAGATGATGTCGGGATTGGACACGGCGGCGGAGTTGACGGAGACCTTGTCGGCTCCTGCGTTGAGGGCGTCCCTCATGTCCTGGACCTTCCTGATGCCCCCTCCGACGGTCAAAGGCACGAACAGCTTGCCTGCCGTCTCGGACACGATGTTGAGCATGGTCTGCCTGGCCTCCAGTGATGCGGAGATGTCCAGGAACGTGATCTCATCGGCACCCTGCAGCTCGTACTCGGTGGCGAGCTCCGGAGGATATCCGACATCCCTCAGACCCTTGAAGTTGATACCCTTGACCACCTTTCCGTCCTTGACGTCCAGACAGGGGATGATCCTCTTCGTGAGCATGGTATCAGACCTTTACCTCCGCACGGTCCTTGGTGCTGAGCTCGGTGTCCCTGACCTTCACGGCCTCCTTGAGGGCCCTTCCCATGGATTTGAATCCGGCCTCCACGATGTGGTGGTCGTCGAATCCGCGGACCTTCAGGATGTGAAGGGTGATCCCCGCGGTCATGGC
>JAEDJU010000165.1 GCA_016296195.1 Candidatus Methanomethylophilaceae archaeon
GTATTTCTCAAGGTTGCCCAGAACCTCGTCTCTGCTAATCATGATTAATCCTCTGGCTTGGGATAATCCATGCTCTCTTATAACTGTTCGTGGACGCGCGCGTTATAAGGGGAAAACAAGGGAAACGGCCTGTCGGCAACGAAGGTAGTGATGGAAAACAAGTGGTAGCCTCGCGCAGATTCGAACTGCGGTCGCAGGATCCAGAGTCCCGCATGATTGACCACTACACTACGAGGCTATCAAAATCCCTGATTTCGTTTTTGTTAATAAAACTTTCGTGTTGTCAGGTGTGGACCATCCCGAGATCGCCGGGATTAGGTGTCCTGGAACCCTGCATTCTACATTGTCAACATATGACATCTCCCTGTCCGGGCAGAGTTGCCGTCACCTGTATTTCCAGAGGTCACCCAGACCTCCGGTCATCGAGCGTGCCAGTCTCCTTATCCCCTCGATATCACCTGTCTCCACCAGGTCCATGAGCTCATCGGGGAACAGTCTGCGGTGGTCCAGGAATCCGTGACCCAGGTCCTCGACGATCTGCAGTAATGTGGCGACCGCTCCGCCTTTGGGCGTCAGTTCCCAGTTGACCTTGGATTGGAGCCTGTTGTCCGGAAAGCTCACCAGTATGCCCATGGATTCCAGTTCCCTGGCCCTCCTGTGTGCGAGGCAGTATTTGCTTCCGATATCCATCAGTTCGCAGGACGAGATCCGTCCACGTCCGTGTATCAGGAGTATGATCTTGATCGAGCGCGGTTCCAGGAGGACATCCGTCTTCATATCCGTGACAAAATGTCATCATTCTTATGAAGATGATTGGATTGTCAAAGTTACTAAGATGGACATTCTGAAAGTGTGACGTTCTTCAGTCAGAGACGGGTGAATCTCGGGTGAAATAACTGTGAATTGAAGGAAAATGGGGCCGAAGCCCCTGAAAATGCGATGTTTACTCAACGACCTTCTTGACCTGGGCGAAGATGTCGTCGATGGAGCCGACTCCCTTGATGGTCACGAGGGTTCCCTTGCCGCCGTAGTAGTCGATGAGGGGCATGGTGTTCTCGCGGTAGACCTTGAGCCTGTTCCTGACGGTCTCCTCCTTGTCGTCATCCCTCTGGTAGAGGGCGGATCCACACTTGTCGCAGACTCCCTCGGTCTTGGGGGCGTTGTAGACGAGGTGGTAGACGGCGTTGCACTGGGGGCAGGAGCGCCTCTTGGTGAGCCTGGTGATGAGTTCCTCGTCGTCGACGTCGAGGTTGAGTGCCAGATCGACATCCAGCTGCTCTGCGAGGGCGTCAGCCTGCTCGACGGTCCTGGGGAATCCATCGAGGATGACGCCGCCTTTAGCCTGGGCGATCTTCTCCTTCATGAGGCCGATGATCAGGTCGTTGGGCACGAGGGCTCCGGCGTCCATGAACTCCTTGGCCTTCTTTCCGAGCTCGGTCTGGTTCCTGACAGCCTCACGGAGCATGTCTCCGGTGGAGAGCCTGACGTAGCCGAGTTCTTCGCTGAGTTTCTCTCCCTGGGTTCCCTTTCCGGATCCCGGGGGTCCGAGGAGTACGATCGTGGATTTCATGGACCCGGACTAAAGGCTCCCTGTATTTATACGGGGCGGTGGCTGGAAACCCCGTCCATCCGTTCCGTCCCGTGTGCCGGTTTGAACGAAGCTTCACTGACGGGCGGTCCGACAAATCCATTATATCGGACCACCTCAATCGCGCGCGCAGGTGTTCATTTTGGAACAGAGTATCATTGAGCAGATCGAGAAGGTCGTGGGGAAGGACGGCTATTCAGTCGAGCCCGCAATCCTCTACACCTACGGCTTCGACGCTTCCATCTTCCACAACACGCCGGACATCGTCGTTCAGCCCACCACCACGGAGCAGGTCTCCGAGATCATGAAGATCGCATCCGCGAACAAGATCCCCGTGGTTCCCAGGGGTGCAGGTACCGGACTCTGCGGATCCGCCGTCCCCATCAAGGGAGGTATCGTCCTCGCGATGCAGAGGATGAACAAGATCACCAACATCAGCGTCGCCGACCTTTGGGTCGATGTGGAGGCGGGATGTGTATACAACGAGCTCAACGCCGAGCTTGCGAAGTACGGTTTCTTCTTCCCCCCGTCACCCGGATCCGCCGAGGCATGTCAGATCGGCGGAATGGTCGCCACCAACGCATCCGGAATGCGTGCCGTGAAGTACGGGGCCACCAGGGACTTCGTCCTGGGACTCACATTCGTCAAGGCGGACGGGGAGATCGTCCGCTGCGGTACCAGGACCATCAAGGATGCCTCCGGATACCAGCTGGCAAGGCTGCTCTGCGGTTCCGAGGGTACACTGGGTGTCATCACCGAGGTCACACTGAAGCTGACCACCAAGCCCAAGAAGTCCGCCTCCTGCCTCTGCTGCTTCAAGACCGTGGAGGACGCCGGAAGGTGCATCTCCGCCATCATCGCCAAGCCCCTGATCCCGGCATCCTGCGAGCTCATGGACAGCGTGAGCATCAACGCCGTGAACAAGGCACGCGGAAACCCCCTGCCCGACTGCGGTGCCCTGTGCATCGTCGAGGTCGACGGAGAGACCGACGAGGTCATCGACAGGGACCTGAAGATCGTGGATGAGGTTGCCAACTCCATCGGAGCCATCGAGGTCATCCCCACCAAGGACAAGAAGCTCATCGCCCAGTGGACCGATGCGAGGAAGTCCGTCATGACATCCCTCTCCGCACTGAAGCCCGGATGCTCCTCCGTCTCCCTCGCGGACGACATGGGGGTGCCCGTGTCCCAGGTCCCTAAGGCCGTCAAGGCTTTCCAGGAGATCGCCGCCAAGTACAATGTGACCGTCGCCACATACGGACACGCATCCGACGGAAACCTCCACACCAAGATGGTCATCGACCCCACCGACAAGGACGAGTGGGAGAGAGGCATCAAGGCCGTCAACGAGATCTTCGACGTCTGTATCGAACTCGGCGGAACCGTCACCGGTGAGCACGGGGTCGGAATCTCCAAGGCACCCAACTACATGAAGGAGAGAGCGACCGAGCTCTCCACCATCAAGGCCATCAAGCAGGCAATGGATCCCGACAACATCCTCAACCCCGGTAAGATGGACCAGTGGGAGGGTACAATCCTCAGGAACCTCAGGTATCCCTGCAAGGGATGCATGTAAGATCATAAACGGGAGGGGTGAACCCTCCCACTTTCAACATTGTCATATTGTCTTTTTGATCACGGTGTTCAAGTCTATTTTTGACGTGAATCAATATGAAAATGGTTTGTGACCTAATCACGGACCTAATTATGGACTAATCAAGGACCAAAAAAGAGTTGTTTTCAACCCATTATGATAAAAAATGAATGTGACAGCCCGTCAT
>JAEDJU010000016.1 GCA_016296195.1 Candidatus Methanomethylophilaceae archaeon
GAACGGAGTGTCCTGGATGCCGAACTCCGATTCCATGTTGACGATGATGTCCCTGAGGTCGCTCTTGTATCCGCGTCTGAGGTATTCCTCCGCATCGTCCCCTGCATCGAGGTATCCCCTGAGGAATCCGGCTTCTGGGAATGTCTCCGAGAGTTCCTCGAGCTTGTGTGCGGATCCCCTGTCCCCTTTTCTGGCTTTGACGAATATGGAGCGTATGGATTGTCTGAGTTTCTTCTTCTCCTCGTTCTTCAGGAGGTGTTCCTCCGCTTTCACGGAGTCCTTCTTCCTCTTCAGGAGTTTCAGGCCGTCCTCCACCATCTCGGGATGGGAGTCAATCGCGGAAGCGAACACGTCTATGCATTCGTCATCCCCCTCGATCTCCTCCTGGCGTATCCTGCAGTAGATTGCCAACGGATTCCCATCGGCAGCGGCGGAATCCACAAGCAATCTGTTGTAACTGTTATCGATGGTCCAGCAGAGGTAGTCGTATTCGATCATCGCATCGTCGGAGCACATCTTGGAGATCCTTCCCCTGACGGTCTTGAACTCGCCGGGACCCATCTCACGGAGCATCTTGAGGGCGTTGTTCTCGCAGCCCTTGCTCATCATGACGGCTCCATGGAGGTACAGGACCATGGCCAGGTCCGCCCTTCCGTTGACCTCGCAGTCCACTCCCTTGAAGAGGATCCTCTGGGGTGTGGAGGGGATGGTGAGCTTCTGCTCCTGCATCGGGCGCTGTTCCTCGGAACGCTCCTCGCGAGGTCTGAACTCCCTCCTATCACCGTCTCTGGGCTTGAAATCCCTCTTTCCGCCGTTGCGTCCGGGTCCGCCACGTCTGTCGTTCCTCGGGCGGTCGCCGTTGCGAGGTCTGAAATCCCTGTTCCCGCGATCTCCGTCACGGGGCCTGAACTCCCTCCTCTCACGATCTCCGCCTTCTCTGGGGCGGTACTCCCTCTTCTCCCCATCACCGTCTCTGGGCTTGAAATCCCTCTTCTTCCCGTCACGTGGTTTGAAGTCCTTCCTGCCGCCGGCACTGTAGCCGCCACGTCCCTTGTTGTACCCTCCCTTGCGGGGTCCCTTTTGCCCCCTGTTCGAGGGTCTGTCATCCTTCTTGTCGTAGCGGTCATCGTCGGCCATTGAAATCGATTGGCGACAACGGAGGGGGATTATTATACTATGCGTGCGCGCGAGTATCAGAACATATCAACAATCACTGGTCGTCTGGCCGGTATCCACCGTATGGGCGGGCGGAATGTCGATCCATAACTCACGATCTCCGGATGTGGGAGACGGTGATAGGTCACCATGGTCATCTGTGCAGAACGAATCGTGATGTGATGACGTGAAGAAATCGGTTAATTACCGCCTCAGAAGTTCGGGAATAATAATGGCGGGCCTGAAGGGATTCGAACCCTTGGCCGATGGATTAAGAGTCCATCGCTCTACCTAGCTGAGCTACAGGCCCCGACAAAATCCCTTGATACTTTTCCACTATATAATACTATCCTATCTGTTTTGTAGTCATTGCTGGATTATCATCATTTCATGAGTGAACGAGGTACTTTTCAGCGTGTTCCAGGTGTGTTTTCCACAACCTGATGTAAACACACCTTGATTCGAACACCTGTTCCAACATCATAACAGGCCATAGGAATCAATATATCGGGTCTCCCGGATACGGAGTCTGATGTCGAAATTGAAGGTAAGGGACCTGATGACCACTCAGCTGGTCACGCTACAGCCTACGGACACTGTCAAGAAGGCCGCGATTAAGTTCGCCGTGGACAACATTTCCGGCGCACCCGTGGTGGACAACAGGAACCACCTGCTGGGAATACTCAGCGAGAACGACATTCTCAACACCATTCTGAAGTATCAGATTGCTCTGGATGATGAGAATCACGATTCCGTAATCCTCACCTACTCCATGGATTCCCCCACGGAGACGGATGACATCCTCAAGAAGGTCTCAGAGGAGATCTCCAACCTCGAGGTGTCCGCCATCATGACGCGCACAGTCCTCACGACCACCCCCGACACCACCATCATGGAGGTTCTGAGGGCCATGATCGAGATGAAGGTCAACCGTGTCCCCGTCGTCGAGAAGGGCGTCGTCATCGGTATCATTTCCAGGGGAGACATCATCTTCGCACTCTACAAGAGAAAGGTCTGAGCATGTTGGAGGTGCATCTCCTCGCCAGCGGAAGCGACGGGAACTGCACCGTCATAGAATCCGATGGCGAGGCCATCATGATCGATGCGGGGATCAGCTGTCGTCGCATAATGTCTCTGATGGAGGTGGCCGGTATCGACAAGGAGTCGGTCAAGGCCATCCTCATCACCCATGAGCACGCGGACCACATCTCGGGGGCTGGAGCCACCGCCAGGAAGCTCGATGTCCCGATAATGACCAACATCTCCACATTCGAGGCCTCCAATCTGGGGAATGTGAAGTACGTCCCTGTGGATCCGACCTCCAGTTTCGAGGTCGCTGGAATGAAGGTCACTCCTCTCCCCACATCCCATGATGCGGTGGACCCGTGCTGTTACTTCACCGAGACGGACAACGGCAGGGTCCTGTTGGCCACGGACACCGGGAAACTGAACTTCCAGATCGAGCATGCGCTGTCCCTTGCGGACATAGCGATACTCGAATCGAACTACGATCCGGACATGCTCACCAACGGTCCGTATCCCGCCATGTTGAAGAAGAGGATACGTGGGGAGATGGGCCATCTCTCCAACTTCGACTGCGCCAATGCGGTCAAACGCAATCTCAGGGAGGGCACACAGCTTTTTCTCGCCCACCTGAGCAAGACGAACAACATGCCCGACATCGCGAGGCAGACCGTCTCCGACGTCACGGGTATAGACCGTCGCAAGGTGGACTGCATGGAGTTCCAGTGCGATGTGAGGACACTCAGGGCGTAGGCCTGACGTATTCCGCCTTGCCGCTGTTGACCAACGCCTCCGCCATCACCTTGGGGATCGTGACTATGTCCTCCTTGGAGAGTTCATAATCCCTGTCGGGTCCCACGAACGGTGGCAGGTCCTCCAGGATACGTAGGATCACGGATGTGAGGTCGTCATCCCTCGCCTCGGGAACGGTCTCAGTCGGGGTCACCTGCTCAACCACGGGTTCGGGTTCCTCGAACGTTTCCGGTTCCATCGGAGGTTCGTCGGGGATGTCATCGAAGGATTCCTCGGGAGGGAACTCATCGAACATGTCCTGTTCCATCTCAGGCGGGATATCCTCCTCGATGACGGGTTCGGACACATGTTCCGGCACGCTCTCGACGACGACCGGTTCGGGTTCGGGGATGCGACGCTCCTCCGGCATAGGTTCCGGTTCCCTTCTCGGTTCGGGAACCTCGTCGATATGGGTCGCGACTGTGTTCCTCCTACCCCTCAGGCGGTCTATCTCCGAGAGATGCCTCCTCGATTCATCCTGGATGGAGGTGTAGTAGCTCCTCTCCTCGGTGGTGAGCGCATCCAGCTGGTTCTCCGCACCGAGGGCCCCGCGTATCGCCATCTGGCAGATCTTCTGGGTCCTGATGTGCATGATGTCCTTCACCAGTCTCTCGGCCTTCTTCCTGCGCTGGTTCGCACCCTCGCACATGACCGATTCGGGATCTATCGACATCTGCTTGTCGAAATCGATGCGCAATCTGGTGAGGAGTTCCGCCATGGCCCGGAAAAGGTCGCCTCTGACCTGTGTGATGGAACTGCTCTTCATCTCAACCCTGTAGAGTTCAGACAGCTCATCGAATGTCATCGGTTCGGACGCCGGGCTCATCGGAGCGCAATCCTCGGGGCTGTAGATAACGGTTCCGAGATTGGAGGATATCGTCGTGTCCGTGCGTTCATCCTTTATCATCCCGGGTCGTTCGGGGGTCGATGAAGATCTCAGATGTTTCCAGGATCAAGGGTGACAGCCTCGAGGTGGATGTCCTGGTGTCACCCCGCTCCAACAGGTCCGGACCGGAAGGGTATGACGAATGGAGGAAGCGCCTCATCCTCAGGGTCAAGGCACCTCCGCTGGACGGCCGTGCCAACAAGGAGGTCGAGGAGACGTTCCGTCAGATCACCGGATTCAAATGCGAGGTCACCTCGGGACAGTTGAACCGTCAGAAGACCGTGACAGTCTACGGTGACCCGTCCAAGGCGATGGAATCCATAGAGGGGTCGATGTGAGGGGAACCCCCGATGATGCGGAGAGGCTATCCGCCCTGGAGGATGCCGTGGACCGCATCAACCTGCTCCGCGGGACCCACATCGTGCTCGTAGAGGGACTGAAGGACATAGCCGCGCTGGAATCAATAGGTGTCATCGCGGACTTCTTCTGCGTACAGAGCGGAGGCGGGCCCGTGAAGGCAGCGGAACATGTCTGGAGGTCCGGGAAGGAGGCCGTCATAATGACCGACTGGGACCGCAGGGGAGGCAACCTCGCCGGCACGCTCAGGGAGAACCTGTCATCCTTGGGTGTCGGATACGATGACCGTATCCGTGCGGACATGGCATTCGCATGCAGACCCTATTCCAAGGACGTGGAATCACTTGATTCCGTGATGTCCCTCCTCCGTTCACGTACGGAGGATTCCCTAAACCATAACATCAGGGACGGTGATTGACGTGTCGATGGAAGGCGCATTCATCGTTTTCGAGGGTGTCGACGGATCCGGCAAGTCCACCGTCTGCAGGAAGGTGGCATCCGCATTGGGGTCCGAAGGCAGGAAGGTCATCTCGACCGCGGAACCCACCCATGAGGGTATAGGGGCGTTCATACGCTCCGGTTCGGCAGGAGGCATATCCCAGGCCACGGAGGCTCTGCTCTTCGTGGCGGACCGCAACGATCACACCGAGAGGATTATGGATTGGGTTTCGGAGGGGGCGATCGTCCTGTGCGACCGCTACTTCGCATCCACCGTGGCATACCAATCTGCGAAACTCGACGGTGACGGAACCGACAGGGATTGGCTGCTGTCCATCAACTCACGTTTCACATCCAGGCCGGATGCAACCATCCTCCTGGACATCGATCCCTCCGACAGCCTCCGCCGTGTTGGCGTCAGAGGGGAGGAGGTCAGCAAATTCGAGAAGCTGGACTTCCTGGAGCAGGTACGCTTCAACTACCTCCGTCTCGCGGAGGAGTACGGATTCACCGTGGTGGATGCCTCGGCGGATCCCGACACGGTATTCGACAAAGTCATGTCTGTGATAAGGAAGGTAATATGATGCATCCGTCCCAGGAGATATTCTGTGAGAAGAGCACCCGTCTCAGGGGGAAGACCATCGTGATGGGCATCACTGGCAGCATCGCCGCCACGGAGTGCTTCGGCACCATCAGGGAGCTGATCAGGCACGGTGCGGACGTGTATCCCGTCCTGACGGAGGCTGCGGCCAAGCTGGTGACCTCCGATTCACTCGAGTTCGCCAGCGGACACAGGCCAGTCACCGAGCTCACCGGCAGGACCGAGCACATAGACATGGTGGGTTCATCGCTTTCGTGCGACTTGTTCCTGATCTACCCGGCCACGGCGAACACCGTCTCAAAGATCGCATGCGGTATCGACGACACCACTGTCACATCCATGGCAACCGTGGCATTGGGTGCCGGGATACCTGTGGCCATCGCCCCTGCGATGCACGAGTCCATGTACAGGAACCCCGCCGTGAAGGAGAACATGGACCGCCTCAGGTCATGGGGCGTCCACTTCATCGGTCCCCGCACGGACGGTGTCAGGGCAAAGGTGGCATCCAGGGACGAGGTCGTCGCATGGACCTTCAGGATGCTGTCCAACAACTACCTCGCCGGGAAGCGTCTCCTGGTAATAGGCGGACGCAGCGAGGAGCCGATAGATTCCATGAGGATCATCACCAACCGTTCCACCGGTATGATGGCCGTCGCCCTTGCGGAACGCGCCTTCGAGAGGGGGGCCGACGTCGAACTGTGGATGGGCGGATGCAGCGTGGAGCTACCGGACTACATCCCGACCCGCCGTTTCGCCACGGTCTCCGACCTGGTCTCCATGGTGGACGGTGTCGATCACGATATCGTCCTGGTACCAGCCGCTCTCGCGGATTTCACCCCCCATGAGTTCACGGAGGGCAAGATCTCGAGCGATGACGGATTCGAACTGGACCTGGATCCCGTTCCCAAGGTCCTGCCGCTTATCCGTTCCAGATGCGATGTCGTGATAGGTTTCAAGGCGGAATCGGGTCTGACCCGTCAGCAGCTGGTCGACAGGGCGAGGTCCCGCATAGGAAAGTATGACCTCGCGGCCGTCGTCGCCAACGACATAGATGTCGTGGGTATGAGGTCGTCATCCGCCATCCTGGTGACATCCGATTCGGACAAGGACATAACGGGCACGAAGGCGGAGGTCTCCGATGCCATCCTGGATTTCTGTGTGAAGAGGACATGAGGGTATCCGCTTTCTGTCCGGGGCACGTTTCGTGCATATTCGAGCCATCCGTCACCTTCAACCCGCTCAGCACCGGGTCCAGGGGGATGGGAATCAGACTCAGCCTCGGCTCCACGGCCACCGTGGAGGAGAGGGATGATGATATGGTAAACATCTTCATCGATGGATCCAGCTCATCCGCACACATTACCAGGATGACCGTGAACATGATCGCCCCCGGGAGGGGTTTCGACATATGGATAGAGAACGATCTGCCGATGAGTCAGGGGTTCGGTACTAGTGCATCCGGGGCCCTCGCATCCGGTATCGCCGTGGCATCCCTCGTCGGGGTCTCCCGTACCAAGGCGTTCGAGGCCGCACATATGGCCGAGGTCAAGGGCGGAGGCGGGATGGGGGATGTCTCGGCCATCGTCGCCGGATTGGACGTCCCGGTCAGGACCCGTGCCGGATTCCCGCCGAGAGGTCTCGTCGAGAACGCCGACATGAAGTTCCCCACACTAACTTTGGCGGTCCTGGGGCCGAAGATGGTCACCGAGGGGATACTGGGGGACAACATCACCGTCAACAGGATACGTGATTCAGGCCATTCGACCCTGAACTCGTTCCTGGAGGATCCCAGCAGGGATATGTTCTTCCGTATGTCCAACCGCTTCTCATCGGAGATAGGTCTGGAGAGCCCCTCGGTCAGGAAGGCCATAATGCGCCTGAATGCCGACGGTTACAATGCGGGCATGTGCATGCTCGGGAACAGCATCTTCACGGATGCCCCCATAGAGAAGGTGCGCTCCCTGCTGGGGAGGGGGAACGTGCGTGCGTTCTCGTGCTCCTCCAGTGGAAGGGAGATCAAGGTCACTCAAAGAGTGTGAACAGGACATCGTCCCCGTCCACATCGAAGAGACCTATCCTGGCACCGCAATCCAGCCACGCATGGGCGTAGTTGACGGCAGCGAATGCGGTCACTATGTCCCCGCACTCCCTGAAGTGCTTGGCATCGGAGTAGTAGCAGTTGGCCATCTCGAGGAAGCTGTCCGCCAGACGCCTGTTGTACGATTTCGCGGGTGCCGCGATGCGTATCTTGGCAAGTGCCCTGGCGGTTATGTCCAGGTATTTCTCTATCCTCTCCTCGGTGACTACGTCGATCCTCTCGGTCATGGTACCTCCACCGTCCATGGGGTAGATTGATATGTCGGTCCGCATCCGCTGACAATGTTTTTAATGGGGATGTGTTACGAGGAATCATGATTATAGTAGGCGGGTCGTCATCCAGGGATCTGGCCAAGGAACTGGCCTCTGTCCTCGGATGCACGTACATTCAGGCAGCTTCCACAAGGTTCCCCGACGGTGAGTGCTACACAAGGATCGACAGCGAGAAGCTGGACGACGATGTAGTCATCGTACAGAACACGTATCCCAACGACAACCTCATCGAGATGTTCCTCCTGCAGGACGCGGTCCACAGGATGGGCGCCAAATCCGTCACCTTGGTGATCCCCTACTTCGGATACGCGAGGCAGGACAGGGTCTTCAAACCCGGAGAGCCCGAGTCCGCCAAGGTCATGTGCAACCACCTCAACATGGGATGCGACAAGGTCATCACCATCGACATCCACAAGGAGGCCGTCCTGGAGCACTTCTCCTGCCCCCACGTCGACCTCAAGGCGGCATCCGTCATCGCCGACTACTTCAAGGACAGCAAGATCGACCTCGTCCTCTCCCCCGATATCGGTGCCGCGGGACGTGCCAAGGACGTCGGAGAGAGGCTCGGAGTGGAGTACGACCACCTCGAGAAGACCCGTCTCTCCGGAGTGGATGTGCGCATCGCCCCTGCCAAGATGGACTGTACCGGCAAGAGGGTCCTCATCGTGGATGACATGATCTCCACCGGAGGAACCATCATCGCCGCTGCCCAGGCCCTGAAGGATGCCGGTGCCGTCAGCGTCTCCGTCGCATGCACCCACGGTGTCTTCGTCAACAACGCCCTCGAGAGGCTCACCGGCAGCTTCCTGGACAACGTCCTGTGCTGCAACACCCTGGACAACGAGGTCTCCCACATCTCCGTGGCAGGTATAATCGCCGATGCGGTCAGGAAGGGATGAGATATGTCGATGAAAGAGGACAACTTCGCGGACTGGTATCTGGACATCGTCGAGAAGGCCGGTCTCTCCGACAAGAGATACCCCATCAAGGGAATGAACGTCTGGACCCCCTACGGATGGAAGATCATGAGGCAGATCGACACCTACATCCGCGAGGAGTTCGACGCCACCGAGCACGATGAGGTCTGCTTCCCCCTGATGATCCCCGAGGACCAGTTCGCCAAGGAGAAGGACCACATCAAGGGATTCGACGAGGAGGTCTACTGGGTCACCCACGCCGGACTCAACGAGCTCGATGTCAGGCTCGTCGTCAGGCCCACCTCCGAGACCGCCATGTACCCCATGTTCTCCCTGTGGATCAGGTCGCACCAGGACCTTCCCCTGAAGACATACCAGATCGTCAACACGTTCCGTTACGAGACAAAGCAGACCCGTCCGTTCATCAGGGTCCGTGAGATCCACTTCTTCGAGTCCCACACCTGCCACGTGTCCGAGGAGGATGCCCAGGACCAGATCGAGGAGGACATCCAGATCCTCGAGAGGATCGCCAAGAAGATCTGTCTCCCCTACACCCTGCTCATCAGAACCGAGTGGGACAAGTTCCCTGGAGCACACTACACCGTAGGTATCGACACGTCCATGCCCAACGGAAGGACCCTCCAGATGGGATCGATCCACCACTACAGGACCAACTTCTCCATACCCTACGAGATCACGTACGAGGATGAGAACGGGGAGCACAAGCACGTCCACCAGACAACCTTCGGAATGAGCGAGCGTCTCGTCGGAGCCCTCATCGGTGTCCATGGAGACGACCAGGGACTCGTCATGCCTCCGGGAATCGCACCCTTCCAGGTCGTCATCATCCCCATCCTCTCCAAGAAGAACACCGAGCAGGTCGCCGAGGCCGCCAAGTCCCTGGCCAGGATCCTCGCCGATGCCGGAATCAGGGTCAAGCTCGACGACCGTGATGCCCGTCCCGGCAGCAAGTACTACGACTGGGAGATCAAGGGTGTGCCCCTCCGTCTGGAGATCGGTGCCCGTGACATGGAGAACGGTGTGGTCGCATTCGCCAGGAGGGACAACGGCGAGAAAGGATCCATCTCCGCAGAGGATGTGGTCCCCGGCGTCAGGATGATCCTCGACGACATCTCCGAGAGCATGCTCGCAAGGGCACAGGAGGTCCAGAGGTCCCGTATCCAGGACATCGACTCCCTCGAGGATATCCCCCAGGACAAGATCCTCAGGTTCGGATGGTGCGGATGCCCCGAGTGCGGTCACAAGTTCGAGGACACCTACGATTTCAAGATCCTCGGAACACCCTACCACCCCGAGAAGTTCGAGGGCAAGTGCATCATCTGTGGCAAGCCCGTGGACAAGCCCGCATACGCCGCTCACACGATGTGAGACGGGTGAAACATCAGGGGAGGGGAGGATTCCTCCACCCCTCCCCATTTTTCATTACAATGATTGAAGGTCACTGGGGGAGCAGTGCCTTCGCATCCGCGTACAGTTTCTTCGCAGGTCCCAGGTCCGCGTAGTCCGGTGATGCCTGCAGAATGTTGAAGTGCATGTAGTCGGCGAACTCCTTGGTGGCGTCGTCGAACTCCTTCCTGTCCTCCAGTCCGGTGTCGATCTGGACGACCGACTTGTATCCGCACAGTTCGAGGATCTCCTTGAGGCTCTCCTTCGTGTCCCTCCTCCTGTCCGCACCCTTCATCATATCCGATGCGGCGAGGAAGTCAACCCAGTTGGTGGCCACTGCGGGTGTGAAGAGCATGACTCCGGTGAACTCCTTGATCAGTCTCTGGTATCCGCACAGTCCTCCGACCGCCACTCCGACGCAATCATCGCAGACCCTTCCTTCCTTGTCCTTGAACATGACAGCCGGATACGACAGGTGCTCCGATGCCCATTTGGATATGTCCCAACCGTAGTTACCGCACATACCGTAGTAGAGTCCGACGGCGTCCACCCTTCCCTGGAGCATCACCATGTCATCTTCGATGGTCTTCATCAGGTCCTTCGGTTCGGCATGGAGGCCCAGGTCCATCATCTTGATGGCCACGCTGAAGCGGCTCCTGTCGATGTCGGAGTTGCAGTTCATGAAATCCCACTCGTCCATGACCTTGTAGGGGACCCCCTTCTGGTCCATCTTCCTCCTCAGACTCCCGTTGGGCGGTGTGTCCAGGACGTAGATGTCCTTCTCCTCGTCATCGTTCGAGAGGCTGTAGATTAGTTCATCCTCCAGCATGGGGCATGCGATGATCCCGAGTATTCCATGTGTCATGTTAGTATGATTATCCGACGGGTCTAATAAGGAGGCAGTATCTCCAGTGATACCGATACCATGGATCCCAACGGTTTCGGTTTCTGGGAGGCCCTGGACAGGCTTGTCGAGGGGAGCCGGGTGATAGTCGACAGGCCCAAGGGCAGCGGTCATCCCCGCTATCCTGGGTTCGTCTACGGTCTCGATTACGGATACCTGGACGGTACCGTGTCCTCAGACGGGGAGGGCATAGATGTCTGGATCGGTACGATGGAGGCGGCCGTCCCCACAGCGGTCATCGTTACGGTCGACCTCGTCCAGAGGGATTCCGAGATCAAGATACTCCTGGGATGCACCGATGAGGAGATCGATTACGTGTACGGCGTCCACAACGAGACCGATGACATGCGCGGTGCCCTCATCCGCCGTTTCACCCGTCTCTGACGATTTCTTTATAGCGAGTAGGATGTTCCGAGGTCCATGGCATTCCTCGAGAACGAGATGATCTATCTGGAAGACGCGAACGGCAAGAGAAGCTGGGTCAGGGTATCCTACGGCATGGTCAAGGTGCAGTCCCTGGGCGCGATAGACGGATCCCGTTTCAAGGACCTGGAGGAGGGTGATGTCATCACCATCGTCGGAAGGGAGTACACGGTGTTCCGTCCCGGCATCATGGAGCTCATGGAGTCTCTGGACAGGGGCGCTCAGGTCATCATCCCCAAGGATGCGGCCACCATCCTCCTCAAGTGTGATGTGAAATGCGGTGACACGATATTGGAGGTCGGGGCCGGTTCCGGTGGACTGACCACTGCACTCCTCCACGCGGTCGCACCCAACGGACATGTTCACACCCTGGAACTGAAGGCGGAGAACGCCCAGAGGGCCGGCAGGAACGTTGCGAGGACAGGTCTCGACAAGTACTGGTCCTATGAGATCGGGGATGCCAGGGAGATGCCCGTCAACATGGACGGGAAGGCGGATGCCCTCATCATGGACATGCCCGACCCCTGGCTCGCATTGGACAACCTGGAGCCCCATCTCCGCGACGGAGGAAGGCTGTGCGCCTACGTCCCCAACATGAACCAGGCCGAATCAATCGTCAACGCCCTCCGTGAGAGGGGATACGCCAACGTCCACGCCCTCGAGAACATGCAGCGCGGTCTGGAGGTCCATCCCGGAGGGGTGAGGCCCTCATTCGAGATGCTCGGACACACGGCATACCTCATCTTCGCCAGGAAGAGGTCCGGAAGGAAGGCGTGACCACGTCCGACGGATTCCGCTTCGACGGGAAGGCGGCCGCCATCCTGTCGATCGGTCTGATAACCATACTCGCCGGCATGGCGGTCTCCCCGGCATTGGCCGGGATGAAGACGGCGTTCCCCGGTTACGACGATTCCATCATACAGCTGGTGCTGACCGTACCCGCACTGTGCGTGGTGCCCGGATGTCTCGTGTGCGATGCCCTCGTATCCAGGATGGGGAGCAGGACCACGCTCATCCTCGGTCTCGTCCTGTATCTCATCGGAGGCGTCCTGGCCGGTGTGATGCCGGATTTCACGCTCATGATCCTCATGAGGGCTATCCTCGGCATAGGCATCGGAATTCTGACGCCTCTTGCCCAGATACTCATCAGCGAGAACTACACGGGGGCGGTAAGGAACAGGCTGATCGGCATACCCGCATCGGCATCTTTCCTCACGGGTTTCCTTTCCGCATTCATAGTCGGGAACATCGCCGCATTCGATTGGCGCCTCACCTTCGCGGTCTACCTGGTGGGGATCCCCGAACTCCTGCTGGTCCTGAGGTACCTTCCGGAACACGGCTGTCCCGAGCGCAGGTCATCCGGAGGTTCATGGGATGCCCGCAACCGTGGTGCATGGGGACTTGTGCTCACGATGATGTTCGTGAACATCGCATTCTACACATTCTCCACATCCATAGCCCTCTTCATGAAATCGGAGGGCATGGGCGATGATGCCACGTCCGGTTACGTGGTGTCCCTGTTCATGTTGGCGGGCTTCATCTCGGGGCTGCTCTCGGCGAGGATGCGTGCGGGACTCGGATCCATGACCATACCCGTGGCATTGGGTCTGATGTCCTGCGGTTTCGCCGTCATGTCCGTCTCCGGCGGGGTGCCGGAGCTCATGGTCGCGGGGATACTCATAGGATGGGGAGACCTCATCGTGTACTCCGACCTGTTCGCCAGGATCCGTCTCTGCGCAAGGGACGGTGATGACGAGCGCACATGGATCACGGTGATGACCGCGGCCATGTTCGGGGGGCAGGCCATATCGGCCTCGGTGGTCTCCGCAGTGGCCTGGGTCCTGGGGATCACGGGTTACAGGGGGACATTCATCATGCTCGCGGCCCTCCTCATATCAGGTGCAGTCCTTTCCGTCGCCCTGTCCATCCTCCGTAGGTGCCGTCCGGATCCCGTCACGGGATGACGAGGTCATGCTGGATACGGGTGATTCCGGAACATCATCGGGTCAACGTATCCCATACGACCGAACGACCTGAACAAGCATTATATATGATGACGGTTTCCACCACAATGCAAGCTTAAAAGCTATCCATGGGCCTGTAGCTCAGCTAGGTAGAGCATCTGACTTTTAATCAGGTGGTCAAGGGTTCGAATCCCTTCAGGCCCGCCATGGACTTCATGAGCGATCGACGGCGGATCAAGTATGGGGGAAGGCGAACATTTGTCATTTCTCTGAAAACCGTTTCCAGCTGACCGGGCTGGGCAAAAGTAGGTGACTCACTTGGCAACAGAAAACAATTCGTTCAACGTACTCAAGCACAGACTCGTGCCTGAGCACCACCTCCTTAGCGAGGAGGAGGCGGAGGCGGTCCTTAACAGGAAGGGCATGACCCGCGACCAGCTGCCCAAAATCAGGAAAAGCGACCCCGGCATCAAGGTGCTCGAGTCCATCCACGGCCCCATCGACGAGGGACGTGTCATCAAGGTTGTAAGGAAAAGCGAGACCGCCCAGGAATTTGTGGCATACAGGCTCGTGACCAGGGGGTAAGGGATTATGAGGGACTTAGTCAAGCTATACTTCTCGGAGCACAACATCGTCAACCATCACATCTCCTCCTTCAATGATTTCCTGGCCTGCGGCGAGAACGCCAACAGCAGGATGCAGAGGATCGTCGACGACATCAGGGTCCCCACCGATGACGCCGAGCGCGGAATCATCAAGCTGGACCCCGAGCGCACCGGCGGAAGGAACATCGAGATCCACATCGGAAGGAAGAGGGATGAGGACGGCAACATCGATCTTCAGGCCAAACCCACCATCCGCATCGATGAGCCCAAGGTCATGGAGGCCAACGGATACAGCCACGACCTCACACCCATGGAGGCCAGGCTCAGGAACCTGAACTACATGTCCCCTGTTTTCGTCCGCTTCGAGGTCTACGAGGACGGAATCGAGAAGGAGATACCCGAGAACGACAAGTGGATCCATGTCGGAGACCTCCCCATGATGGTCAAATCCAACGGATGCAACCTCAACAGGCAGGTCATGGAGAGGCACATGGAGCACTCCCTGACAGACTCCGAGTACACCGCCGAGCTCGTCAGGCAGAAGGAGGATCCCCGTGAGCCCGGAGGATACTTCATCATCGGAGGAACCGAGAGGGTCCTCATCACATTGGAAGACCTGGCACCCAACAGGGTCATGGTCGAGTACAACGAGAAATACGGCGCGGCTGTCGAAGTTGCCAAGGTCTTCTCCCAGAAGGACGGATACCGCGCACTCACACTCGTTGAGAAGAAGAAGGACGGCATGGTCATGGTCTCCGTGCCCGTCGCATCCGGATCCATCCCCCTCGTGGCCCTCATGAAGGCACTGGGAATGGAGTCCGATCAGGACATCTACGACACCATAGTGTCCGACGAGGCCATGGCGAACATCGTCTACGCCAACATCGAGGCGTCCTTCGACAAGAAGACGTTCGCACCCAACGGATTCCACACCAAAGAGGATGCGATCCTGTTCCTCGAGAGGAACTTCGCCGCCGGTCAGGCGAAGGAGTACAGGACCAAGAAGGTCGAGAGCATCCTCGACAGGTCCCTGCTGCCCCACCTCGGAGACACCGAGGCGGACCGCATGAAGAAGGCCATCTTCCTCGGACGCGTTGCCCGTTCCGTTCTCGAGCTTTCCCTCGGAAAGAGGAAGGAGGATGACAAGGACCACTACGCCAACAAGAGGCTCAAGCTCTCCGGAGACCTCATGGAGGATCTCTTCAGGACCAGCTTCAGCAGCCTCATGAAGGATCTGAAGTACCAGCTCGAGAGGAACTGGGGAAGGAAGAAGAGCGACCTCAACATCGCCTCGTCCATCCGTCCCGACCTGCTCACCCACAAGCTGCTCCACGCGCTTGCCACCGGTAACTGGGTCGGAGGACGTGCGGGAGTCTCACAGCTCCTCGACAGGACATCCAACCTGTCCGCCATGTCCCACCTCAGGAGGATCACATCCTCCCTGACCAGGAGCCAGCCCCACTTCGAGGCACGTGACCTGCACCCCACCCAGTGGGGAAGGCTGTGCCCCTCCGAGACCCCCGAGGGTCAGAACTGCGGTCTGGTGAAGAACGCCGCACTCATCATCGACATCTCCGAGGGATTCGCGGAGTCCGACATCAAATGGATGCTCAGAGAGCTCAACATCGAGTCCGTCAAGGGCGGAAGCGGTGTCCGTGTCTATGTCAATGGAGACCTCGTCGGTGTCCACGCCGATGCCAGGAAGCTCGTGTCCGAGATCAGGGAGCGCAGGAGATGCGGTCTCATCTCCAACGAGATCAACATCCGCTACGACGAGGAGATGGAGGAGGTCATCATCAACTGCGATGAGGGAAGGCTCAGGAGGCCCCTGCTCATCGTCAAGAACGGAAGGCTCGCCATCACCAGGAAGCACATCGAGGGTATCCGCGAGGGTAAGATCAGGTGGAACGACCTGTTCCGCGAGGGAATCGTCGAGTGGGTCGATGCAGAGGAGGAAGAGGATGCACTCGTCCTCGTCGATGCGTACGACGTCCCCAGGAGATGCCCCTGCTGCAACCACGCGCTGTCCCCCATGGACGCCGATTGGATGAACCCCGGAAAGGACGGGGACATCGTCCTCAAATGCAAGTGGTGCAACGAGGAGTTCACCGTTCCCAGCAAGATCGAGCCCAAGTACACCCACATGGAGGTCGACCCCATGGTCATCCTCGGAGTGGCATCCGGTATCGTTCCCTATCCCGAGCACAACTCCGCACCCCGTGTCACCATGGGTGCGGGAATGGGAAAGCAGGCACTGGGAGTCCCCACCGCCAACTACAGGATCAGGCCCGATACAAGGGGTCACCTGATGCAGTACCCCCAGGTCCCCATGGTCCAGACACAGACCATGCAGTTCATGGGATACAGCCACAGGCCCGCAGGACAGAACTTCTGCATCGCCGTCCTCTCCTTCCACGGATACAACATCGAGGATGCGCTCGTCATGAACAAGAGCTCCGTCCAGAGAGGACTCGGAAGGTCCACCTTCATGAGGTCCTACCGTGCCGAGGAGCGCCGCTACCCCGGAGGACAGGAGGACCACTTCGAGATCCCCTCCCCCGACATCATGGGTGCACGTGCCGATCTGGCCTACGCATCCCTCGGAGAGGACGGACTCATCTCGCCCGAGAGCGAGGTCTCCGGTTCCGATGTCCTCATCGGAAAGACATCCCCGCCCAGGTTCCTGGAGGAGGAGACCGACTTCCTCACGCCTCAGAAGAGGAGGGAGACATCCGTCACCGTCAGGCCCGGAGAGAAGGGATACGTCGACTCCGTCATGATCACCGAGTCCGAGAACGGTTCCAGGCTCGTCCGTGTCAAGGTCAGGGACGAGAGGATCCCCGAGCTGGGAGACAAGTTCTGTTCCAGGTTCGGACAGAAGGGAGTCGTCGGAAGGCTCGTCGACCAGTGCGACATGCC
>JAEDJU010000166.1 GCA_016296195.1 Candidatus Methanomethylophilaceae archaeon
ACGTCGTCAGGCAGGCACTGAGCCAGGCCACGGGATTCGTTCCCCCGGACATGGTTCAGAAAAGGAAGAGGATCGAGGAGGCGGACCCCTACTCCACCATGGTCTTCCAGTACGAGCACTGCTCCGATCTCGATGAGAAGCTGACGATTCTCGCCGAGGGTCTCACCAGGATCAACGGATCCTTCACCCTCGATGACATCAGGGAGATCGTCGGGGACAAGGCTGAGAGATACGTCTCCGCCATGCTCGACCGCTGCATAGCGGCGGAGGTAAGGATCGGGGTTTACAAGGCCTGATCAGATCAGGACCCCGTCATCGACCTCGAACACCGCATACAGTGCCGCTTTTCCACCTATGCGGATCCTGTCACCATCGCACCTCACCTGGAGCCATCCTCCGCGAGGGGACACCTGATGGGCGATGAAATCATCCTTTCCCAATTTCCTCTGCCAGAAGTCCGCGAGACTGCAGTGCATCGAACCGCACACGGGATCCTCGGGGACGTTGAGTTTGGGCCAGAACGAACGGGACACGAAATCGCAGTCCGTCCCCTTCGCGGTCACGAACGCCCCCAGACCCTCGGGCAGAGACTTGATCCTGTCGATATCTGGTTCCAGGTTCCTGACCTCCTCCTCGGATCCCAGCAGGAATATCGGATCCCTCTCCCCCATCCAGACCTCCAGGGGCTCGACACCCAGCGCCTCGACCATATCCTCACGGAGGTCGTAGGGGCGTGTGCCTATCCTGGGGAAATCCAGGATGTACGTGTCCCCGTCCCTGTCGACACCGAGATGTCCGCTCATTGTGTCATAATCGACATGGTCGATACCCGGTTCGATGTGGTTCATTATGACGTACGATGTGGCCAAGGTGGCGTGTCCGCAGAGGTTGATCTCCCCTCCGGGCGTGAACCACCTGAGGTCGTAGCGACCGTCGGAACCGACGGCGAAGGCGGTCTCGGAGAGGTTGTTCTCCACAGCGACCTTCAGCATGACCTCGTCGGGAAGCCAATCATCCATGACACAGACCGCCGCGGGATTACCCTCGAACGACCTCTCTGCGAAAGCATCGACCTGATAGAACCTCATTCGCATCACTTACGGAAACGGTGTCACCGAATATACACCTAAAAACATATCGGATAAAGGAGAAATTGTTTCTGAAAAGGTTTGGACCGGACGACGGTGATCATCTGGCCTTGGGTATGTCATCACGCTTGATGCCGTTCATCTTCAGGACATCCCTGACGACACCGGGCAGCTTCACCATCATGATACGGTAGAAGTAGAACACGGACAGGACGAGGATGACGACGGCGCACACATACGGCATGATGCCGCCCTCGCCTCCGGCCTGCATCAGACCGGTCAGGAGCAGGTTGTATGCCACCAGGAGCAGGAGCGCCTGGAGAGCGAACTCCATGACCCTGTGCCTGGCGATGCCCTCTCCGACGTTCGTACCGCATGCACCGAGGATCAACGTCATGCTGACCACGATGACCACAAGGAGAACGATCGATGCGTCCAGGGCCATGTCCCCGAGCAGCACGGTCATGGAGTAGCTGATACCCATGGACATACCGCTCGACATACCGAGTCCCAACGCGTATCCGTAGAACACCGAATCCGACTTCCCACGGAACCGTTTCAGGTTCATTATCACGACCATGGCCAGGACCTGGACCACGGACATCAATACCATGTAGATGATGTTGCTCGCGAATCCCATCACACGCATGGCGAAGAACAGTACAGAACCCGCCACCAGGCCGACGAAGAACAGCAGGAAGAAGGTGGCGTCGCTGAAGAACGGCTGCTCCACCCTTGGATAGGTGTAGTTGCGCACTATGAAGTACATCATGGCGAGCGCCGGCCCTATCCCCAGGACCATCGCAAGCCCGAACATCAAATCCATGGTTGTGCCAACGGGAGAGGTATATTAAGCCTTGCGAGGAGAACGGACGGGCTTCCCGTCCTTCCCTCCGGTGTCCCCCATCAGCTTGTCGTAGTAGTGGACAACCATGCATGACCGTTCGCACTTACCGCATGACGTGCATTTCGAGGGATCCACCCTCATACCCCCTGAGATGCGGATCGCATGACGGGGACAGCCCTTCGCGCATATCCCGCATTCTGTGCACAGTTCCGCACGGATCAGCGCCTTCACAGCCTTCTCGAATACGGCCTTGGCGTTCTTCCCATCAGGTGCGGTCACGGACACCTGGCCCCCTCCGAACAGCTTGGCCCTTCCGATGGGCAGCTTGAGCAATGCTATCTCGTACTCGGGAGAGTACTTCACATCCCCTACCGTGCGCAGGGCATCCTCAACGTAGGAGAAGTCCCTGCTCCTCTGGACCTTCACGATGGCCTCCATGGAGTAACCTCCCGCGGTGCACGGGGATGCTCCTTTGAGCATGTCCATGGATGGTCCGGACACCTTCTCCGGTTTCATGCACAGGTCGAGACCCTCTGACAATTGGACCATCTTGGGCGGAAGGACCTTCCACCTCCAGAATCCCATATCCACGTACTCCTTGGGAAGCCCCCTCTCCTCCGCGTATTGGTGGAGATGGTCCTCCCACCTCACGTAGAGCTCGGGATGTATGCGTCCGGTGTTCCTCCATTCACTCGACAGACAGGACGGACACAGGTAGCAGCCGATCCTCTCGAAGTCCCTCAGGTACAGGGGGTTGAACTCCAATCCGTGGGCGAGGATATAGGCCCACACCTCTGCGGAACTCCACTCCCTTATGGGGTTCAGGTTCACCTGGTTCGGAACGAAGGGATTCTTCGTGACCAGGCCTATCCCGGAACGGGCGTATGACTCCAGCCACCTGTTCCCCTCCACCGTTATGGTACCGTTAGGGAAGTCGTTGTGGATCATGTCGGTCATGGGGCCGAGCTTGCAGACCTTGCAGCACCATCTGAAATCCTTGGCCGGAGGTCCGAAGGTATCGACGTTCTCCCAGAATCCGTCGTTACCATGGGCGATGTGGATCCTGTTCCCGTGGGCGAGGGCGAACCTCCTCACATACTCCACCGACTCAGGGAACTCCAGTCCGGTGTCTATGTACAGGAGGTCGGGTGAATCCACCACCTGGGATGCCAGTCCGTAAGCCACGAGGGAATCCTTACCTCCGGAGAACGACACTGTAACCGGAAGGTTCCTGGTGTTCCTCTCATCGAGGAACCTCCTCATCTCCCTGACTGCACGCCTCCCTATGCGCTTGACATGCTCCCTGTTGACCTTGACGAAGACATCCAGGTCGGAGACGGGTGATATCGGCAGATCGGAGGGTGCGTTGAGGTCACGGATCTTCACGGCCTT
>JAEDJU010000017.1 GCA_016296195.1 Candidatus Methanomethylophilaceae archaeon
ACGTCTCTCAATGTCTTCATTCCAATCAACTCTCCGGGCAGAACATGATCCTCGATGCCATGCTGCGGTCGATGGCGATCTTGGAGCCCTTGACCTCCAAGACCAGGTTACCATCGATCTGACATACCGTCGAGACCTTGGAGCCCGTGGTGAATCCGAGTCCCGCCAGGAATCTGCGGGTTTCCTCCTTCCCTGAGATCCTGACGATCGTACCGTGCTCTCCGACCTTCGCGAGGGAGATCGGGACGCCAGGGGCGTGTTCCTTCTCGTTGCTGCATTTGACACAGTTTCCACAGTCTCCGCAGCACACTTCGGACTGCTCAGCACTATGACTCATGTGTATTAGGGATTCCTAAAAACTATTTAAGATTTAGCTAGTCCTAAAAAATTTAAGGAATACAAAATAGTTGATTATAGAATATATTGTATGATATATCTGTGCGTAAACCGTCCAAATCGAACGATATCCCCATCCGTGGAGACGGTGATATCCGTCAGTGACCGATGAGTTCCCTGAGGTCCCTGATGATACGGTGATCTCCGAACGACTCGTACCTCCGGGCACGGTCTATGAGAATACCCTCCACCCCTCCGGCTTCCGCGGCGTACATGTCCTTGGGTGAATCGCCCACGAACACAGCATCCTCCGCACGGACATCATGGAATTTCAGGGCCTTGAAGACGCATTCCGGATCCGGTTTGTGTCTGGAGACATCCTCGGCACCGATGATGAGGTCGAAGTACCCGTCCAATCCGAACGATGCCAGAAGTGCCCGGGCCCTCCTTCCGCCCATCCTGGTGGCGATGCACATCGGTATGCCCATGGCATGGATCCCCTTCAGGACCTCCTCCGTCTCCGGGAACGGGACCACGTTGGAGTCGAAGGTCCTCCCGGCTTCAGTCATGAATCCTGATGCGAATCCCGCGAACGGCACATCACCGTGTTCCACCTCATCGTAGGTGGCCTCGAGGCTCTGGTTAACGTAGGCATCGAGGCGGGAGGCATCGTAGCGCATCCCGAACCTGTCGAAGGTGCTCACATAGCACATCTTCTCCGCATGGGTGGAATCCATGAGCGTTCCGTCCAGATCGAAAATGAAGAGTCTCCACATCGCCCGGTCCATCCATTCCTACGATATCATCCTTGGCCCTCCCCTATATAGGTGGTTGTGAATCAGGAGGCATGGGCTTGGAGCTGGACATCCTCAACTCGATACACGGGATATCATCCCCTCTGATGGATTCCGTCATGCAGGCCACCGCCTACGTGACAGAGCATGGCGCCATCTGGATCCTGCTTTCCTGTATCCTGATATGCACGAAGAGGTATCGTCATGCCGGGGTCGCTATGCTGGTGTGCATGTTGGTGGCCTCCATCCTCTGCGATGAGGTCCTGAAGCCGCTGATATGCAGGGAGAGACCGGTGGACCTGTGCGATTTCGATCTCATAATCGATCCCCCTACGAGCTATTCCTTCCCATCCGGCCACAGCACGGTCGCGTTCGCGACGGCCACGGCCCTATTCCTCTATCATAGAAGGGAGGGTTGCATCCTGTATGTCTGTGCCTCGTTCGTCGCATTCTCCAGGTTGTACCTGTTCGTGCACTGGCCGACCGACGTGATCGCGGGTGCACTCCTGGGTATCACCGTCTCCATCGCCGTAGTATGGCTGTTGAGACGTTACATACCGTTCTTCTCCGAGGACGGGTAAGGAAATGTGACATGATGTCAACAATTATTCCGATAAGAATAGATATAAAAGACTATCTGGAAAAGGGGTCACGGGCCGGAAAACATCCCGATCGCCCGCGCACGATGCTTTCCTATTGGCATGCCAGGGAGAGTGATAAGGGTTTCGCAGCCCCCTATGGTAGGGTTTTTATGTGAATCGGAAATAGAAAAGATTCATGATGACCGACATCGAAATCGCAGAGTCTGCGAATGTCAAACCGATCAAGGAGATCGCCGCGAAGATCGGCCTCTCCGAGGATGACATCAGCCCTTATGGTAAATACGTCGCCAAGGTCCCCCTCAACGTCCTCGACAAACTGAAGGACAAGGAGGATGGAAAGCTCGTCATGGTCACAGCCATCACCCCCACCCCCGCCGGAGAGGGTAAGACCGTCACCACCATCGGACTCATCCAGGGACTCGGACGTCTCGGCAAGAACGTGGTCGGAGCCCTCAGGGAACCCTCCATCGGACCCACTTTCGGTATCAAGGGAGGAGCGACCGGCGGAGGATACTCCCAGGTCTACCCCATGTGGGACATCGATCTCCACTTCACCGGGGACATCCACGCGGTCACCGCCGCACACAACCTCCTGTCCGCCATCATCGACAACGAGCTCGTCAGGGACAACGAGCTGAACATCGACCCTACAAGGATCGTTCTGAAGAAGGCCATGGACATCAACGCCCGTGAGCTCAGGAACATCGTCACCGGTCTCGGCCGCGACAGGATCCTCGGTGGAGTTCCCCACGAGATGGGATTCCTCATCACCTCCGCATCCGAGATCTCCGCGATCCTCGCCCTGGCAACCGACAGGGACGATCTCCGTGCAAGGCTCGAGAGGATGGTCGTCGCATACACATACGACAACAAGCCCGTCACCGTCAAGGACCTCAAATGCGTCGGAGCCATGATGGTCCTCCTGAAGGATGCCGTCAACCCCAACCTGGTCCAGACCCTCGAGGGACAGCCCGTCTTCGTCCACGGATTCCCCTTCGCCAACATCGCCCACGGAACCAACAGCATCCTCGCCACCAAGGCCGCCCTCAAACTCGGGGACTACGTCATCACCGAGGCAGGTTTCGCATCCGATCTCGGTGGGGAGAAGTTCATGGACATCGTCTGCAGGCAGTCCGGAATGAGCCCCGACTGCGTCGTCATCGTCGCATCCATCAGGGCGCTCATGACCCACGGAGGAGGCGTCCTCGACGATGAGTCCACACTCACACTCGAGACACTCAGGAAGGGACTCTGCAACCTGGACAAGCACATCGAGAACATGACCATGTACGGTGTCCCGATCGTCGTTTCGATCAACCACTTCGCATCCGACTCCGAGGAGGAGATGGACCTCGTCCGTGACCACTGCAAGGAGAAGGGTGTCAGGGTCGCATTCTCCGATGCCTTCATCAAGGGAGGGGAGGGAGCCGAGGAGCTCGCCAACACCGTCCTCGATGCACTGGAGAACGACAAGAAGGACTTCCACTACCTCTACGACCTGGACAAGTCCATCAAGGAGAAGATCGAGACCGTCGCCACCAAGATCTACGGTGCCGATGGCGTCACATTCTCCGCCGCCGCTGACAAGGCCATCGCCGGAATGGAGGCGGACGGATACGGCAATCTGCCCGTGTGCATCGCGAAGACCCAGGCATCCCTCACAGATGACTCCAAGAAGAAGGGTGCTCCCAGGGGATGGATCCTCAACGTCAGGGAGGTACAGCTCTCCGCCGGTGCCGGATTCGTCGTTCCCGTCTGCGGAACCCTCACACTCATGCCCGGACTCCCCAAGGTGCCCGCAGCCATGAGGATGGACCTCCTCCCGGACGGAAGGATCGTCGGACTCAAGTGAAAAACATCAAAAGGGCCTTCGGGCCCTAACCATCTTAATCCATAGGTTCCCCGATCGGAATGGTCGGATGACCTCACGGATCTCTGTCATCATTCCTTGTCGGGCTGGACGTTGCTCTTGCCCTCGGCCATGTCGTACCAGCGGTCGGATTCCTCCTTGTCCACGGGTACACCGTCTCCGAGTCTGTACATGTTTCCGAGGAGGATCTGCGCACCGGTGTGCCTGTTGATGGCGGCACAGACGAGGTAGTCGACCGCCTTGTCGATGTCTTTTTCGACACCGCAACCGGTTTTGTAGAACTGTCCGAGGACGAACTGCGCATCGGCATGACCTCCCTCGGCGGCAAGTTTCAACCATTTGAACGACTCCTCCAGGTTGCGTTGGACGGTGTCATTGCGGAAGTAGATCAATCCGAGTTCGTACTCCGCCCTGACATCCTTGGCCTCGGCGGCCCTTTCGAAGAGCATCTTGGCCCTGACGATGTCCTTGTTCACACCCAGTCCGACCTGGTAGATCTTCCCCAGGAAGTACGCGGCGTTGAGGTTGTCCTGCAGGTAGGCCTTGTCGAACCATGTCCTGGCGGCCTTGTAATCCTTGGGAACGCCCTGACCCCTGGCGTACATGAGTCCGAGGAAGTACTCCGCCTCGGGGTTTCCCAGCCTGGATTCCCTGACGAAGGTCGAGTAGGCATCAGAATACGCCTTCTCGTTCTTGTTGCGGATGACGAACTTCGCCCATTCCATGGGCTCCATTGTCTCGGGGCTGGGTTTCATCGACGATGAATCGGAATGACCGTAATAAGGGTATCGACCCCAACAACGGCCTTTTAGAACCCATGCCGTCCGATATCGCCGTATCATCCAATGCACCGGAGACAGGACATCGGACGGTCTGAATCCTTATCCTCCGACAAAAACGCTGGACGTTTGGTAACCCCTTTATATCGCGCGCGCATCCGAGGCTGGTATGTCCCAAAACAACGTATCCGAGGAGGGTCACTACCTGCCGGCCCGTAGGTTCCTCGACTGTTCATCCACCGATTACGATATGGTGAAAGCGGCCAAGGCTGCGGAGGAGGGGGCTGCGAATGGCGATCCTGATGCACAGTACCTCCATGCACTCTTCATGTACAACGGTGCCGGGGGAATCACCGAGGACCGTAAGACGGCGGAGGAGACGTTCAGCCTCGCCATGTCCGGTGGATCCAGAGAGGCGACGATAGTCTCCATGGAGTTCTCCAGGAACGAACCCGAGGTGATGGACAAGCTCCTCGCACTCAGATTGAGGGGTGAGCAGAAGGATACGGACGCATCCAGGAAGCTGTTCGAACTGTACGACAACGGTAAGAGATGCGTCAAGAAGGACCATGCAGAGGCCATCAGGTTCTACACCGCATGTGCGGAATGCGACGATGCCGTTGCCCAGGACACCATCGGATTCATGTTCCTCATGGGAAAGGGTGTCCGCAAGGATAGGGAGAAGGCCGTCTACTGGCTGAAGAGGGCGGCGGACAATGGCAGTGGTTCCGCGATGTACCATATGGGACAGATGTACGACCAGGGACTGTGCGACACCGAACCCGATCTCAAGAACGCCGTCCAGTGGTACAGGATGGGTGCGGAGGCAGGCGACATGGAGGCCCAGTTCGCGTTGGGCTGCATCTACTCCACACCTCGTATCAAATACACCAACGAGAGGGAGGCTGCGCAGATGTTCCTCAAGGCAGCTGAGCAGGGACACGCGGAGGCCGCATACCAGATCGGTATGATGAGCGCCTACGGGCAGGGTGTCAAGAGGGACCCGTCGGTGGCCGTCAAATGGTTGGAGAGGGCCGCCGAGGGTGGTTTCCAGCAGGCCATGGTCGATTACGCCAACATGTCCTTCGAGGGCCAGGTCATACCCAAGGACCTGGAGAAGGCCGCACACTGGTTCACAGTGGCAGCCAACAGGTGCAACGGATACGCACAGTATGCCCTCGCCTGCATGTACGGCAACGGATTCTACTACGAGCAGGATGACAAGATGGCCCTCAAATGGTTCAGGGAGGCAGCGGAGATGGGTGAGGTCAACTCGCAGTACTGTCTCGGATGCTTCTGCTACGAGGGTCGTGGAATGGAGAAGGACCTGAAGGAGGCCGCTGTCTGGTTCGACCAGGCGGCCGATCAGGGACATCCCGCAGCCAAGGCGTTCCTCGGTATGTTGCAGATCACCGGCTCCGGCGTCGAACAGGACATCAAGGAGGGACTCAGGAACCTGAATGAATCCTCCGACCAGGGTTACTTCGAGGCCCAGTTCTACCTTGGGAAGCTGTACTACGAGGGCAAGTACGTCGACCGTAACATCCCCCGTGCCAAGAAGTTCCTAAGTCTCGCCGCGAAGCAGGGTGACAGGGATGCCATGGCACTCCTCAACAAGATCAAGACGGAGAGGGCGAAGTGAAGGATCGTATCTATCGTGATGCCAACGCAGGTGACCCGTACGCCTGTCTTGGTGTCGCCTATTACTATCACACAGGTAAGGAGCAGGAGCAGGACTACGCCACCGCCATCAAATGGTATGAGAGGGCGGCGGAGGGCAAATGCCCCAGGGCCCATTGGGAACTCGCCAAGATCTACAGGGACGGGGAGGTGGTCCCCAGGGACCTCTCGCATTATGTGGAGCATCTCCGTGCATCGGCGGAGCTCGGCAATTCCGAGGCCCAGTTGGCCCTCGGGATGGAGTGTCTCGAGGGATTCATCGTCAAACAGGACGAGGCGGAGGCTTTCGCCTGGTTCAGGAAAGCAGCGGAGAGCGGAGAGTCCATGGCCAAGTTCAGGGTCGGATACTGCTATTCCCGTGGTATCGGTGTCCCCCGTTCCAGGACGGAGGCGGAGATGTGGTACTCCTCCACAGGACTCACCGGAGATGCGGAGCTGTTCATGGAGCTCGGAATGAACTTCGAGTACGGGTTGAACGGAATCATCCACAACGAGGTGGAGGCCGGGAGATGGTACAAGTTCGGTGCCGATATGGGCCATGAGAAGTGCATGATTTGCTGGAGGTCCCTCATGGCCGGTCTCAACGGTGAGACCAAGGACACGTTGGAGGTCAGGATGCACAAACTGTCCACCTGCAACACACAGAAGGAGACCAACATCAGGGATTCGGCACTGGAGATGGCCGACGAGTGTCTGGACATGGGCGATGAGGCCAAGGCCTTCTCATACTACGAGAGGGCGGCAGGGTTGGGAAGTCCAGTCGCCATGTTCACCATAGGCATGATGTACCATCTGGGGATCTACGTGAAGCGCAACGACAAGAAGGCTTTCGAGATTCTCATCCGTGCCGCCAGTGCGGGTTCGGAGGATGCACAGTTCTATCTCGGCAGGATGTACGATGAGGGGAAGCTCCCCAAGGACGAGAACCAGGTCATGAGGTACTACGCCCAGGCCGCCGCCAACGGTTTCCTGCCAGCATTCTATTACCTCGGGAGGTACATCGACCACCCGGAGATATACGTCCGCAGGACGAGATCGAGGAGATGACATGTCGTTCGAATCAGTTTTCAAAGCAGCCCGTGAGGGGGATCAGGACGCCCAGGTCGCGATGGGGTACCTCTTCTACAAGGGGGATGGGGTCACCCAGGACAGGAGGGAGGCCGCACGTTGGTTCGGTCTCGCCGCCGATCAGGGCAATGCGGAGGCCATGTGCAACCTCGGTCACATGAGGGCCCACGGTGCGGGGATGAGGGCGGACCTGGAGAAGGCGATGGAGCTCTACACGAAATCCGCCGAACTCGGTTACGCCAGGGCTATGTTCAACCTCGGTTTCATGTACTCCGATGTGGAGGGGATACCGCAGGATTGGGAGAAGGCCCTGTACTGGTACACCCGTGCCGCCGACGAGGGCAACATAATGGCACTCTACAGGGTAGGTGTCATCAACGAGGAGGGTCGTGGAAAGGAACCTGACTTCGTGAAGGCTACCGACTGCTACACCAGATGCCTGGACGGGGGATACCCCAAGGCAGGATACAGGCTCGGGATGATGCATCTCGAGGGCAGGGGCGTCCCCGCGAACGCCGACAAGGCCTCCAAGTTCTTCATCAAGGCAGCCGACATGGGTTCTGAGGATGCCATGTGCATGCTCGGGAAGATGTCACTTTCCGGAGAGGGCATGGTCAAGAGCGTCAACAACGCTAGGAAATGGCTTCAGAAGGCCGCCATACGCGGAAGTCAAGAGGCAGCTTCCATCCTGGAGGGTATGCAATGAGGATGAACGGGTTCCAGAGGGAGATAATCCTGGATCTCCTATCCTCCATCAAGGAGCGCAGTCCGTTCTACGCCGAGAAGTTCAAGGATGTGGACATAACCTCCATCGAGACGCAGGAGGATTTCGAGACCCTTCCGTTCACCGACAAGGCAGATCTGAGGGCGGCGTACCCTCTGGGCTTGGCGGCCGTACCCGAGAAGGACATCGTCAGGATACATTCATCATCCGGTACCACCGGAACACCCGTCGTCATCCCCTACACCAAGAAGGATGTGGAGGACTGGGCGGTCATGTTCGAACGCTGTTACAGGATGGCCGGTATAACCGAGAGGGACAGGATACAGATCACCCCCGGATACGGTCTCTGGACCGCAGGGATAGGTTTCCAGGCGGGATGCGAGAGGCTCGGTGCGATGGCCGTCCCGATGGGTCCCGGCAACACCGACAAGCAGCTCCGCATGATGGTCGATATGAGATCCACGGTCCTTTGCGCCACCTCGTCCTACGCCCTCCTTCTGGCGGAGGAGATAAAGAAACGCGGGATAAGGGACCAGATATGCCTTCGCAAAGGGGTCATAGGTTCGGAACGCTGGGGAGACAAGATGAGGCAGAGCATCGCCGACGATCTCGGTGTCGAGTTCTACGATATCTACGGTCTCACCGAGATCTACGGTCCAGGAATCGGAATCAGCTGCGACTACCGCAACGGTATCCACATGTGGGACGATTACATCTATTTCGAGATCATCGATCCCAAGACCGGAAGGACCGTTCCCGATGGTACTGTCGGGGAGCTCGTCATAACGACACTCAGGAAGGAGGGTGCCCCGCTGATAAGGTACAGGACCCACGACCTCACCAGGATAATCCCAGGGGAGTGTCCCTGCGGTTCCAGGTTCCCCCGGATAGACATCATCGTCGGAAGGACCGATGATATGGTGAAGGTCAAGGGGGTCAACATGTTCCCTGCACAGTTCGACGAGGTCCTCTCGTCCATGGATTCCGCATCAGGGGAGTATCAGGTCATGATAGACCATCTTAACGGTAAGGACATCATCACCGTCTATTTCGAGACGGATGTTCCGGAGGCTGACAGACCCGCCGCCGAGAAGGACCTGGTGGAGAGGATCAAGTCCAGGATCAACATCACCGTGATCCCCCGTGCAGTGGACCTCGGATACCTTCCGAGGAGCGAAAAGAAGACCAACCGCATCTTCGACAACAGGTACTGATCGTATGAGGGAGTTGGACGTCATCGTTGGGGCCCTCAGGGATGCTGCCCGTATCGTCATGGGAGGGGACCGTTCCGCCGAATCCAAGGAGACCATCGTGGGCACATACGACGTGGTCACGGGTTCGGATGTCGCGGCTGAGGAACTCATAATCTCGAGGATAAGGGAGTCCTTTCCGGATGACACCATAATCTCCGAGGAGACGAACCCCGATGCTGTGGTGACGGGGAGGACCTGGGCGATAGATCCCATAGATGGGACCATGAACTACACCCGCGGGATCCCGCTCTTCGGGATGCAGGCCGTCTTCATGGAGGATGGGGTCCCGAAGGCTTCCGCCATCTATCTGCCCGTTCAGGGGGAGATGTTCACCGCATCCTCCGAGGGTGCGTTCCTCAACGGTGAGGCAATAAAAGTGTCCGATCCCAGGCCATTGAAGAAGTGCATCATGTCCACGGGGGATTTCAGCAGGAAGTCCGAGACCTTCAGGAAGGCCCAGGCAGTCCTCCTCGGCGAATGCTATGACGATATCGCCAGATTCAAGGTCATGGGAGCCGCCTGCATCGATTTCGCCTATCTCGCCTGCGGTCGCACCGACCTCCATGTCAGGTTCGTCAACAGGATATGGGATTTCATGCCCGGACTATATCTGGCTGAGATGGCAGGCGCTGTCTACGACCACGGGATCTTCGAGAAGGACAGGATACTTATCATGTGTTCCTCGGAACAGGTCCTCGCGGAGGCCATGGATATAATCTATCCGAGACTAGAACGCTGTTTCAGATGATTCCCAGGTCAATTCTGTTCAGGGGATCTCCGGATATCTCCTCTTACCGATGAGTACGTCCAGTCGAAGAGCATGATCCCGTTCTCCTGTTCTTATGCGAGTGTTATAATCTATCTTTATAATGATAAAGGAAAAAGGAAGGTGAAAAGAGGGGATAGGAACCCTCATCTCTTGTTTCCGCCTACCATCACCAGGTAGGCGAGGAGAGCCTCGAGCTGAATCCTCTCGTTGCTTCCCTCGACGATGCGGAACTCGATCTCCCCGGTCTTGTCCATCAATCTCACCTTCTCGGAGTCGGTGATTGTCAGATCGAATATGGCAGAGTGCATCTGTCTGATAATGTCCTGTCCGGAGAGTCCGAAGGTTATCATGGTCTCATCGAGCATGTTCCTTGCCTTGACGAAATCACCTGACAGAGCAGTTTCCAACATATTCTTGACGGCCTCGGGATTCGCCATCCCTGTGGTCTGGTAGATGAGGTCCAGGTCCACGGTCTTCCCGAGTGAAGCGGCAACCTGCAGTGAGTTCACGGCACGCCTCATGTCACCGCGTGCGACGTGGATCAGGCCCTTCATGGCATCCTCGGTGATATCCACGTTCTCCTTGGTCACTATCATCTGGAGGAACTCCCTGATGTCATCCGTCGTCAGGGGTTTGAACCTGAACACGGCACATCTGGACTGGATCGGATCGATGATCTTCGAGGAGTAGTTGCAGGAGAGGATGAACCTGCAGATCCCGGAGTACTTCTCCATGGTCCTCCTGAGGGCAGCCTGAGCATCGGATGTCAGTGCGTCTGCCTCATCCATGAATATTATCTTGAACTCGGCACCGCCAAGGGGGGATGTTCTGGCGAACTCCTTGATCTTTCCACGGACGACATCGATTCCCCTCTCGTCGGAGGCGTTGAGTTCGATGAAGTTGCCCTTCCATTCATCCCCGAACATCCCTCTGGCCAATGCCAGGGAGCATGTGGTCTTACCCGTTCCGGCGGGACCGGTGAGCAGGAGATGGGGCATGTTCCTGGACTCGACGTAGGATTTCAGTCTCTCGGTGACGTGTTTCTGACCGACGACGTCGTCGAGGGTCCTGGGCCTGTATTTCTCCGTCCAGATCTCGTTCATGGTGACCGTGACGGGCTAAGGTGATAGATGATAAAATCATGTCGATTGGGACAACTCGGAGGGTGGCCGATCGTATCCGAATGAGTAATCTCAGCCCTCATGCACTCCGTCCGGATATCACCGTCTTCGCAGGAATCTCTCTTATCAGGAGCATGTATGCCTACGGTTTCCATTCAGTTCATTGTTACCATATACGGTGGAACCATCGCAATGATAACTACCTTTTAAATACAATATACATAACAGACATCTGGATTCGAATGTACTGCAGGAACTGTGGTAGGGAACTGGAGGCGGATGTCAACTTCTGCCCCGCATGCGGATATTCCTCGAATGGTACCACCCAAAGGGCTGGGAACACCCAGACGGCCATCCTCATGCACAAGAAGAGCGAGGGTCTCACCCTTCTGCTGTCCATACTGTTGACAGGTGTCGGGCACATCTATGCGGGCAAGATAGCCGATGGATTCGTCCTGTTGGCATTCCAGGTGGCTCTGGCCGTGGGAATGTTCGTCTCGCTCATGTTCATGGACAACATGGTGTCGTTCATCATCCTGGTAGTTCTGGGATTAGTGGCGTTCATCGTGTGGATATACTCTATCGCGGATGCGAACAAACAGGTGAAGTACTACAATGCCAAGCTGTTGGAGGACGGTCAGCCTCCCTGGTGAGATATCACCTTCTCCCGATCATCTGGTCCGGATCCCCATCCGGGGGTCGGACCACCTTCAAACTTCACCTAGTTTTTAACTATCTCCGATGCATCACCATCGACCATGAAGATCTACGATGCCTACAGACTCGCCATCGAGACAGGTATGTCCAAGGATCCCCGTCCCGAGGCGGAGGTCAAGAAGGTTCTATCCGATGCGAACGAGGCGTACGAAAAGCTCGAGGATGACAGGAAGGACCTGTTCGACACCGAGCGTCTCTGGAACCCCTACACAGATTCCAGGTTCAGTGCCCTCGCCGAGGAGTCCAAGGACATCGATGTCACCAAGGTCATGTGGGGTATCGACATCGGAACCGGCGAGGTCCTCCTGGCAGACAGGCTCAGGGAGAAGGGAAGGGACATCTCCGCCCTCGTGGCCCACCACCCCATCGGTACCGCCAGGTCCAGGTTCCCGGAGGTCATGTCCATACAGGCGGACATGTTCCACAACGCCGGAATGCCCATCAACGTCGCGGAGGGCATCCTGAAGCCCAGGGTCGATGAGGTCCTCAGGAACGTGCTTGGATCGAACTACAACCAGGCCGTGGATGCCGCCAAGTTGCTGGGGATCCCCCTTTTCAACGTCCATTCCCCTGCCGACAACATGGTGCAGGACTACCTCGAGGTGCTGTTCTCCGAGAAGGTCCCCTACAGGATGTCGGACATCATCGACACCCTCCTGACCGAGCCCGAGTTCAGGTCCGCCGCCAGATGCAACGACGGGCCCAGGATCATGGTCGGATCCAAGGATGACAGGTGTGGCAGGGTCGTGTTCAAGATGACCGGTGGTACCTCCGGACCCAAGGAGATGTATCAGAAACTGGCCGATGCCGGTGTTGGAACCGTGGTCGGGATGCATTTCCCCGAGAGTCATTACGAGGAGGCCAGGAAGGCCAACGTCAACCTCGTAATATCTGGTCACATGGCATCAGATTCCCTCGGAATTAATCTCATATCCGATGTCTGGGAGAGGGAGGGCATAGAGGTCATCCCCTGCTCCGGACTCATCCGCTGCAGCAGGAACTGACATGTTCGAATCCCGGTCCACCATAATCGCCGATGCGTCCAAACTCGACTACGACTACGTACCGAAGGTGCTGGTCGACAGGGATGGGCAGATGCGTGACCTGGAGGTCCTGTTCCGTCCTCTGGCCCTGGATGGGAGGGCATGCAGCGCCTTCCTCACAGGCAGCGTGGGGACAGGTAAGACCGCCACGGCGAAGAGGTTCTGTGCCGATATGGGCGATTACTGCAGGTCCAAGGGTAAGCCTATCGAGGTCATATTCGTCAACTGCAGGAACAGGGGTTCCGAGGCGTTCGTCATCCTGCAGATCATCAGGTTCTTCGATCCCGGATATCCTGACAGGGGCTTCTCCGTCGAGGAGATGGCACGTGTCCTCAGGAACCACCTCCAGGCGAACAAACGCAACCTGGTCATAGTCCTGGATGAGGCCGATTCCCTCATAGGGAAGAGTCAGATAGATCTGATCTACCAGCTCACGAGGTTCTCCGACGGTGCGTTGGATTCCGCAACCGTGTCCCTGATGCTGATCTCCCAGTATCCGATCATCGACAGGCTCGATGAAGCGTCCCGTTCCACGTTCAGGAGGTCCAACACCGTCACGTTCAACAGGTACACCGAGGAGGAGCTCCTGAGGATCGTCAAAGCCAGGGCGGAGGAGGCCATACTCCCCGGAAGGATAACCGACGATTCATTGAGACAGATAGCTACCAGTGCGGCCGAGTACGGTGACGCCAGGATGGCCATCGAGCTTCTGGACAGGGCAGCCAACATCGCCGAGGGTGATGACCTGGGCGAGATCGACGTGGAACACGTCCGTGCGGCCAAGGCCATGATATACAGCAATGTGACCGAGTCCAAGCTCATGTCGTTGGATTCCAACCAGCGCATCGCACTTCTCGCCATCGCCAGGGCCATGAAGACCAATCTTGCCATTCCCATCTCCACTGCGGAGAAGACATATGCCGTGGTCTGTGAGGAGTATCAGACAACCCCCCGCAAGCACACCCAGTTCTGGACATACATACAGAAGATGGAGGGCCAGGGCCTGTTGAGGACGGAGGTCGTCAGCGACGGTGGCAGGACCACCATGATATCACTCCCCGATATCCCGTCCAAGGTACTCGCCATGAAGTTGGAATCACTGATGGAGGTCAAGGGGAATGAAATGTGACATCTGTGGCAAGGATGCGGTCACATACATCAGGTACAACGGGACACATCTCTGTTCCGAGCACTTCATGAGGTATGTGGACAAGAGGGTCAAGAAGGAGATACGCAAGCAGATACATGTGTATCCGGGTGACAGGATCGCCGTGGCCGTGTCCGGAGGGAAGGACAGCATGGTCGCCCTGAAGATGGTGGCCTCGGTCTTCGGTCCCAGGAACGGCGTGGAGGTCCACGCCATCACCATAGACGAGGGTATAGAGGGATACCGTCCCCCCAGCGTCGACATCGTCAGACGCTTCTGTGAGGAGAACGACATACACTTCCATCTCAGGTCCTTCTCCGAACTCGGTGTGACCATGGATTCGGTTGCACCCATCTGTTCGGGAAACAGTCCTTGCACCTATTGCGGTGTGTTCAGGAGGAGGCTCATGAACGATGAGGCCCGCAGGATCGGTGCCAGGTTCCTGGCCACAGGTCACAATCTGGACGACATGGCGCAGTCGGTCATGATGAACTTCGTCAGGGGCGATGTTGAGAGACTCGCCAGATTGGGACCCCATGAGAAGGTACAACCCGGTCTGATCCCCAGGTTCCTGCCGTTGAGGATGATCCCGGAGAAGGAGACGCTCCTCTATGCGATAGTGTCCGGTCTGGAGTATTGGGACGGGGAGTGCCCGTATTGGAAGGAGGCACTCAGGAATCAGTACCGTGACATCGTGGACCAGTTGGAGGACAGGTCCCCTGGTGCCAAGTACAGCATACTCTCATCCTACGACACACTCAAGCCCATGCTCTACAGGGAGTACCCCCAGTCCAACCTGAGGTTGTGCGATTGTGGTGAGCCCACCGTCGGTTCCAGATGCAAGGGATGCGAACTCCTTGAGGATGCCAAGAGGAAGGTGTCCGAGAGGAAGGATTGATCACAGGTCCCTGAAGGGGACCAGGTCGCAACATCCGCATTCCATGCACATGGTGACGGATGACATCGTGCTCATCCCGTGTTTTTCCAAGATATCCTTCTGCATCTTGGCCAGACGGAGTGCCCTGTCGGATGTGACCGGATCGGGATGTCCTATGGCCGAGGTCAGTTGTTCGGAGTTGATCCCGTTGGTCCTCAACGCCCTGAGTCCGGGGATGACCCCCATGGAGCACATCCTGTCCATGGCATCCTCCAGGTCAGGATCGGATTCTCCCATACCGTAGATGATGTTGGATATCACCCGTCCACGACCGAACACATCCACTGCATCAGCCAGGAGTCTCCATATGCCGTCGTAATCCAGGTCCGGACAAACCTTCTCGAAGATGTCCTTCCTGGGGGTCTCTATGTTGAGTTTTATCTCGTCTGCCCCGGCATCCTTCAGCATCTCGATATGCGCTCTGGAGGACACATAGGGTTCCACACCTATCGGCATCCCGGGGAATTCGTGTCTGACTGCCCCAACCACATCGACGAACCTCTCCACGGTCTGATCGACGCTGCCGACCACTCCGCTTGTGAATGAGACGGCCTTCACATCATGTTCTGATACGGATTCCCTTAACATATCCATGATCTTCTCAGTGGACAGGTGCTTGTCCTCACTCATGTCGAGAAGCGGTGAGTTGCAGTAGGCGCAGTGGAAGATGCAACGGGGGTCCAGGTTGAAGAAAGCCTGTTCCGGACAGTGGCGGACCACGGGTTCTATTGTTATCGAATCGATGAAGGGTTCACCCCTGCGGGTGAGCGATAGTTTCCCATCCCCATCAACATGCAGTTCGAATTCACCCGTCTCATATGATACGGACTTCTTCACCCTGTAGCCGTTGAATGAGAATGCGAAGGACCCGAAACCAGCGCCGGGTCCTGCGGTGGAATGGGATATCCTGCAGGGGAGGGAGAAACCCTCGGGAAGGAGGACACCTCCTCCGAGGGTGAGGATGGCCTTTCTCCTCAGATCCTCTTCCATTTTGCACCGTCCGAGGAGTCCTCCAGTGCGATACCGGATTCCTTGAGCCTGTCACGGATCATGTCCGCCAGGTCGTACATTTTCTTTTTCCTGAGTTCGCCGCGCAGGTCGATGAGGATGTTCAGGACGTTGTCCAGGGTCTCGTCGTCGGCTCCGTCGTCCTGGGGGATGATGTTGAGGATGCCGTTGAACTCATCGATGAGTGCGATGTGCCTCTCCGCGGCCTTCTTGGACAGAGTCTTCTCGGACATGGCCTTGTTGGTCGCCCTTGCGATCTGGAAGAGGACCTCGATGGCCTGCCTGGTGTTGAAGTCGTCATCCATGGCATCCCTGAACGCCTGTCTGTAGCCTTCGATGAGGTCGCAGCAGTCATCCGCATCGGCATCTCCCTCGGGGGCGCTCCTGACATAGGATTTCAGCTCCCTGTAGTTGTTGATCAGCCTTGCGTTGGCGTTCCTGGCCTCCTCGAGCATGTCCTCTCCGTAGACGAGGGGGGACATGTAGTGGGTGTTCAGGAAGTAGAACCTGATGGTCTGGGTGTCGAACTTGGCGGCCACGTCCTTGACGGTGAAGAAGTTGCCCAGGGATTTGGACATCTTCTCCTCCTTGCTCATCCCGTGTCCCTTGACCTGGAGCATACCGTTGTGCATCCAGTAGTTCGAGAGGGGCTTGCCGGTCACAGCCTCGGTCTGGAGGATCTCGTTCTCGTGGTGGGGGAAGATGAGGTCGTTACCTC